>JAHIYS010000010.1 GCA_018814965.1 Gammaproteobacteria bacterium | reverse complement strand
GCTAGGATGTTTTTTAAATTACAGCGATGGTGTGTATAAGTATGAGTTTATCGAAGAGAATAACGATAACCCCAGTCTAACTAAAAGGACCTATTTATTGTGAATTGGGGTCAAGTCTTGAATTGTGAATTATTATATATTGTCCTCTTAGTAATTCACAATTCAAGACTTGACCCCAATTCATAGTGACCCCGCAAAAGGACTGTATTACTTTTTTATATTTTCATCGAACTTCAGCATAGCAACTTGACCCCAATTCAATTAGATGGTTGGAGGGGAAAGGATTTTATCGTCTTTTATGTTTATGTCAATTTCCTTTGCTTTTTGTTCGAGATCATCCACGTTGGATTTAAGATTATTGGCATCAGCTTTCGTGTGTATGTTTTCCCCCGCAGTATAATCAACCAATCCATGTTTATTTGTTTTTATTTCAACTGGTTTATTATCTGGTTTTAGTTTATTGGTTTTTTCAAGCAATTCTTCTATTTTAGTTAATTTCTTTTTCTTGAGTTTTTCATATTGTAAGAAGGTAACTAGCTGGAAAAAATAATACTTAAGCTTGGATTCTTTGTATTTTTTAGTATTATCTTTTAATTCTAACAGCTTTTTTTCTAGGCTATCTAATTTTGAAAATGATACGTTAATAGTTAGCTCGGTTGTGCTTTTATTTATACTAGCTATGTTTTTTTTTGCTGTATCTGCTAAATTCAAAACATCAGATAATAATACTTCTTTACGTTTTCCAATTTTGTCGGCAACTTTTCCTTGCAGGCTGAAATTAAATTTAGCTAAATCACCGCGTAATTTGTTATCGTGGAGATACGCTATATTGTTAATGCGCTTTATGGAGTCGAGGTCTTTGTATTCGGGGTGTGGTGTGAAATCTAAAATGGCAGCATGTAAGGCTAGAATTGCTCTATCAGATAACTGTTCCCACTTTTTTGTATCTTCATCATCTAAGGTTAAGGGCGGCTTATTTTGCTGGTACATGCGAAAAAGATCATTTGTGGTAGCTTGGATTTCTTTGTTGATATCATCAGCTTTGATTTGGAATGCTTTAGCTAAAGGATTTTCTGCTACTTGGTCAATTGTTTTTATTCCGGTTTCCACAATTGAAACATTGGTTCTAATAAATTCATCAATATCGTTGTGGGTCCAGGTTTGTTGCAGTTTCATCTGCTCGATCTTTTTTAGGGATTCTGCAGTTTGGTTTTGTAAGTTTGTGAGTGCAACTAATTCATTTTGAAAAACATCGCGCGCAGTATTTTTTTGTTCCTCAGTAGGGGTTTCTGCTTCAGTTAATAATTTTAGAATTTTATCTGGGTTTACTTGATCATAAGCCATAAAAATTCTCTTTTAGATGAATTGGGGTCAAGTCTTGTAGATGAATTGGGGTCAAGTCTTGAATTGTGAATTATTATATGAATTGGGGTCAAGTCTTGAATTGTGAATTATTATATATTGTCCTCTTGGTAATTCACAATTCAAGACTTGACCCCAATTCCCAACAACTTATTTATTTTCCATGCTTTTACCGGCTTCCCGGCCAACAACTCCGCCAATAACCGCACCGCCTACGGCGCCAAGGGCATTAGCTGCTCCTGATCCGCCAATTTGGCTGCCTAAGCCGGCCCCGATAGCTGCGCCTGAAATAGTGCCTATGTCGCGTCCTTTCATGTCAGCACATCCAACTGAGGCCAGCAACAGGGTTAAACCAATAATTAATTTGTAATTACTCATATTATTCCTCCATGTTCCATGTAATTGATAGGTAATAAAAAATTGAAAACGCTTTATTATCCCAAATTCAGAGCTTAAAAGCTATAAAATAAACTTAATTCATAGTGGCTTAGTTAATTTTTACAGTATATTTTTATTCAAAAAATGCAGTGGGAGGGGCGGATGCTAAAATATCTAGTTTTTTGCTAACATAACTGGCCGTAAAAAGGTTTTTATTATAAAATACATAATCTTTTGGGTAAGTTGGCAAGATAAATCAGGTTAGTAATTAGATTGGCTAGAATTTTATGTTTATATGTCGTACGCATAGTATTTTTAAAATTTCATTAACAAATAAAGGATAACAATAATGAGCGCACAAACACCGGAGTTTGTTATCACCAAAAAAGATTTGCTTCAAGGTTTAGACAAAGCATTAGCCGACTATCAAGTGGCTGCTTTGACGAAAAAGGATGATAGGGTTCTGTATGATATAATCAAAAGCCCAACTGAAGTAGTGTTCGATTACCAGCCAACAGTTCTTTCGCCTAAAAAATTCTTTTTTCCCCAAGATGAGACCATTTTAGAATATACTGCTGATGGCAAAATTAGCGCTAAAATAGAGGCTAAGCCTACAGTGCTTTTCGGTATTCGTCCTTGTGATTTAAATGGGTTTAAGATACTCCATGAAGCTTTTGCTGATGATCATGGTGATCCGAATTACTTGGCAAAAGTTGAGCAAACGGTGGTAATTGGTATTGATTGCGAGAAGATCTGTGATAAAGATGCTTTCTGTTTCAAAGTGGGGTCACAAGATGCTACAGGCGGATTTGACTTGATGCTCTATGAGATCGCAGATGGTTATGCTATAGAAATTGCAACTGACAAGGGGAGTCAATTTATCAGTAAATACTTGACTACTTCTAAAGCCAATGGGGATGAAATTACCTCTTGCCAAGCGAAAAAAGCAGCTAATTTTGGTCAAGAGAAACCTTTTAAAAATTTAGCTAAACTTCCAGAACTCTTTGAGCAAAACAAACATCACGCGGTGTGGGATCAAGAGGGATCGCGCTGTTTAAGCTGCGGCTCCTGTATTATGGTTTGTCCAACCTGTTATTGTTTTGATGTTGGTGATGAGTGGCAATTGAATCTTAAAAAAGGGGAGCGGGTCCGTAAATGGGATGCTTGTATGGTTACCCCTTTCGCAGCCGTTGGTAGCGGAGAAAACTTTCGTCATACCGCCACCTATAGATTACATCATCGTATAAACCGTAAGTTTAATTTCTTGATGAAAAAACATAACCAAGCAGTTTGTGTTGGTTGCGGTAGATGTGTGCGTGCATGTTTAGCTGATATTAGCCCAAAGAGAATTGCTGAGGCTATTGGGGCAGATTCATAAACTCTACTAATTTGGGCGTAAATCATCGATTTTTGTCTCAACTTAGCGAGTTCATGTGAGCGCATTTAGTTTTATTGGATACTATTAAAGTAATGAAGGTTGGAGAGAAATAATGAGAACCAAGTTAAATTTAAGGGAATCAGATCCGAAGCTTTATCTTCCGGAACGAGCCAAGATTTTAAAAATCAAAGATTTTACTGAGAATGAAAAGTTCTTTGAGTTAGCGTTGCTAGATCGTCCAAAACTTGGGCATGTCCCAGGACAATTTTTGCAAGTTTCAGTTCTTGGCATTGGTGAAGCTCCAATATCTATTTCATCTGCTCCAGCTGAGCATAATCGTTTCGATATGTGTGTTAGGGCAATTGGTGATGTTACTAAAAAACTCCATACTTTAAATGTTGGAGATATTGTTTATATACGCGGGCCATTTGGTAATGGGTTTGCTGAAAAAACTCTCTCAACCATGCTAGGAAAACATCTTCTATTTATTGTTGGTGGACTTGGTTATGCACCACTACGTTCGTTGATCAATAAGGTGGTTCCGGAGCGTGATAAATATAAAAAGATCTCAGTGCTTTATGGTTGCCGGACTTCGAAAGACAGAATGTATGCTCATGAATTAGATGAGTTATCAAAAATTGGTGGTAATGTTGAGTTGCTTGAAACGGTAGACAAGGCTGATGAAAATTGGACAGGTAGTTGTGGGGTTATTACTACTTTGATTCCAAAAATTGATTTTAATCCTAATGAGACTATAGCCATGGTTGTTGGTCCGCCAATTATGTACAAGTTTGTATTAAAGGCATTGTTGGAAAAGAATATGCCGAAAGAAAATATTTATATAGATCTAGAGCGTAGGATGAAATGTGGTGTTGGTAAATGCGGTCACTGTCAAATGGAAGGCATCTATGTTTGTCAAGAAGGGCCAGTATTTAATTATGCCGAAGTTGAGAAAAATGAGGAGTTACTTTAATGGCTACTAAACCAAAGGTTGCATTTTTTGATTTTTCTTGTTGTGAAGGGTGCCAATTGGCAGCGATTGATTTAACCCCTGAGCAATTATTGGATTTACTTGAGGTTATCGACATTGTTGAATTTAGAGAAGCGATTAGTGAGAAGTCAGATAGCTATGATATCGCTATTGTTGAAGGCACTATAACTCGTGACTCTGATATTCCAAGACTTCAAAAGATTCGCGAAACTGCCAAAATCTTAATCACTTTAGGTGCCTGTTCGACTATTGCTGGTATTAATGCTTTGAAGAATTTCCAAACTAAAGCTGAATATCAACAGGATGTTTATCCTGATGATCCAACAAAGTATGAAACAACTACTGCACGTGCAGTGCACGAAATAGTTGAGGTGGATGCATTTATTCCTGGATGTCCTATTGATACTGATGAATTTGTACGGGTAGTGAAAAATTTAGTTTTGGGTAAAAAGCCTGATATTCCAGAATATCCAGTCTGTGTAGAGTGTAAACGCAATGAAAATGTTTGTGTTTATGAGAAAGGGATCCAATGTTTAGGGCCTGTTACTCGCGCTGGTTGTAATGCTCGCTGTCCAAGTAATGGCGGTTACTGTTTTGGTTGTCGCGGTATAATTCCAGAGCCAAATCTTAAATCGCAACAAGATATTATGCAAAGATACAATCTTACTTTTGATCAGATGCAAGAAAAATTTAAGCTTTTCTTAGAGCGCAATAAGGAGGTATTTCCCGATGGCAAATAATGTTCATATTGATGTGCATCATATTACTCGTGTTGAAGGTCATGGGAATATCAAAGTTGATATCCAAAATGGCGAGCTTAAAGAATGTAAGTTAGAAATTGTAGAAGCTCCAAGGTTTTTCGAAGCGATGCTTAAAGGTAGGCATTTTGATGAAGCAGCATTAATCACTAGTCGTATTTGTGGCATTTGTTCTGTAGGTCATCAGTTGGCCTCTTTAGCTGCAACAGAGGATGCTTTTGGGATTAAAATATCAGAGCAAGAGAGGTTATTGCGTCGTTTGATAAACTGTGGTGAGTATTTTGAAAGCCATGTGCTTCACATCTATTTTTTAGCAGTCCCGGATTTTGTTGGTGCTAAATCGGTATTACCCTTGGTTAGTACCCATAAAGATGTGGTGGTACAAGCTTTGAAATTAAAGCGTTTAGGGCATCATATTGGGGATATCATTGGGGGAAGATTGATTCACCCGGTTAATCTTTTTCCAAAAGCGATTACTAAAGTTCCCTCAAAAGAACAACTAGAAGATATTATTCTCAAGCTTAAAGATGCACAGAATGAACTAAAGCAAGGGGTGAAAACTTTAAAAACGTTGAAGTTGCCATCATTTGAGCGTGAGACAGAATATATCTCTCTTTATAAAAAGGGTGAGTATGCGATTTTAGAGGGTAATATTTTTTCAAGTGATACTGGCGAGACCTCTTATAAAAATTACCGTGATTTTACTAACGAGTATTTGATCGATCATTCAACTGCAAAAAGAGCAAAACATAATCGTGATTCATTTATGGTGGGTGCTCTTGCGCGTTTTAACAATAGTCATGAGTGGTTGTCTGATAGTGCTAAGGAAGCTGCTGAAGAGCTTGGCTTAAAGGCACCATGCTATAACTCATATATGAACACGGTGGCACAGTTTGTTGAGTTATTCCATATAGCTGATGATGCAATTGCCGCAGCTGAAAGATTACTTAATATGCAGCTTGAAGTTGAGGATCGTAAGTTCCCAGTAAAAGCATGCAACGGTGTGGGTGCAGTTGAGGTTCCCCGCGGTATTCTTTATCACGATTATACTTATGGCGATGATGGTTTGATGAAGAAAGCTAATTGTATTATCCCAACCGGTCAAAATCTGGATAATATTGAAAACGATTTCAAAGCTTTATTGCCAACCATTATGGATAAATCACAAGAAGAGATAACTCTTATGCTTGAGATGATGGTGCGTGCATATGATCCTTGTATTTCGTGTTCGGCGCATATATTGACTGTGGAATTTGTATAGAATTTGTATTTATGTTCTAACTATGATGGCCATATCGCATTGATTTTCTGCGATCCTTTGCTCATCACGCCAAGGTGTGACTACGCAACGGTTCTCGAAAACTAATGCGCTCTGTCTCATTATAGCGAACATGAATACAAATTCTTGTTAATTTGCAATTCTTTTTTTTGGGTGGCCATGACGCAGGCTAAAGCCTGCGGCTACCGAGTTGAACTACCGAGGGCAACCCAGTAAGTACAGAATTCGGTTGTTTCAGGTTTTGGTAGGCGCGGGCTTTAGCCTGCGTTTTTGTGGAGAGATTTTTGTTAGAATCTAAAGTTCTTATAGTTGGTGTTGGCAATCCTTATCGTCACGATGATGGGATAGGTATCGAAATAATCAAAATCCTGCAGCAAGAAAATAATCCTCAGGTAATTTTATTTGATGCTGGCACCGATGGCTTTTCTCTTTTAGATAAATTGGCTTTGTATAAGCGAGCGATTATAATCGATGCGGTTTATATGGGTGAAAAGCCGGGCGAGGTAAGATTATTTACCCCTAAAGAAGCAAGGCTTAAAATCAAAAGTGATGCCTTATCAACTCATGGTTTTGGTTTAGCAGAGGTTCTTAAGTTGGCTGAAGAATTAGGGATTGAGGCTGAAATTAAAATAATTGGGATTGAGCCTGAGAGCATAGATTTTGGTGAGGGATTAAGTGAGGTAGTAAAAAATCAAATCCCAGAGGTTTTAGATTTGGTTGGGAAAGAATTTATGTAGCATTCTATTGCTGGTTATAATGGCAATGTTGAAAAGAAGGTAAATTTATATGAAAGTGTTAGCAATTAATGGATCGCCGCATGGTAAGGATGGTAATACCGATATTATTTTGCAAAATTTATTACTAGGTATGGAGCAAGCTGGTAGTGAGGTAGAGACCATCTATCTAAATAAATTAAATATTAAGCCATGTTTGGGTTGTTTTTCATGCTGGTTTAAAACCCCAGGCAAATGTGTTTTGCAAGATGATATGCAAGAGATTTTGTCTAAGTTAAACGATTTTGATTTGATCATCTATGCTACACCATTATATATTTATTCTACGACCGGAATTATGAAGAACTTTTTGGATCGTAGTATTTCTTTGCAATTACCATTTTTAATTGAAAATAAAAAGGACCCTGGCTTTACGCGGCATCCTAATAGATTCGAAAACAATAAAATTCAAAAAATGTTTTTAGTATCAAGCGCAGGTTTTCCTGAGATGAAGTACTTTAGTGCTTTGGTTCAAACTTTTAAATATAAGGCCCAGACGCATGACATGGAGTATCTTGGAGAAATATTAATGCCAGGTGCTGGAGCGTTTAAGATCCCAGCCATGCAGGATAATATCGATAGGTATAAAAAAGATTTACAAACTGCTGGCAAACAGCTTTCAGAACAAGGAAAAATTGATGATGATTTGTTAACAAGAGTGCATCGTCCATTGATGAAGGCTAGTGAGTATCGGGATTGTGTAAATAACCATTTTCGGAAAAAGTTAGGGGAATAAAATATATGTCAGTTTTACTAATTTCAGCTTTATCTATAGGTTTTATTCATACCTTGTTGGGACCAGATCACTATGTGCCTTTTGTTGTTTTGGCTAAGTCACGTCATTGGTCGATGATGAGAACCACAGTAATTACGCTATTTTGTGGTATTGGACATGTTTTATCAGCGGTCGTATTAGGGGTGATCCCTATGTCTTTGGGCTTTGCTCTTAACAAGATAAAGGTTTTTGAATCTTTTCGTGGTGAAGTTGCTGCATGGTTGCTAATCGGTTTGGGTTTTGCTTATTTTATTTGGGGTATGCGAAACGCAATTAAGAATAAAAAACACCTTCATTTTCACCTTCATTCTGATGGTAGTATGCATGTTCATGAACATGACCATACCAGCGAACATGCCCATCCTCATCCTAAAAAGAGTTTTAAAGAGCTTACCCCATGGTTGCTTTTTATAATTTTTATTTTTGGACCGTGTGAGGCATTGATCCCTTTGATTATGTATCCAGCGATTCAGAAATCAATAATGAACATTATTTGGGTAACGGCAGTGTTTGGTTTTGCTACACTATCCACAATGCTCATGATGGTATTGGTCCCTGTTTATACTACAAAAAAGCTTCCTACTTTTGCATTTTTTGAGCGTTATGGTAATGCAATGGCGGGAATGG
>JAHIYS010000133.1 GCA_018814965.1 Gammaproteobacteria bacterium | reverse complement strand
GCAATACTTCCCTTCATATACTTGCAGCGCCTTTTTAGAAGTTAGTGCCCCAAACTTATTATTATCTTCTGTATACAGCTTGCTCAAAACATCAAACTCAGCTCCTATTTGAAGTACTTTCAATGCATTTTCTGAGGTAAATGCTTTAAAAACATTTTCGTTACTTTCATACAACTGTCGCAACGCTGAAAATTTAACCCCTGCTTTAAGTGCTGCCAACGTACAACCTCCATGTCCATACCGCCCCCCATATCTACCTCCTCCTGCTTGAATTTCTGGCAAGGTTAGATTGTCGAATAGTTCGCTTTTTTCCGCTAACGATAGTAGATCTTGAAATCCAGCCCCCGCTTTAAGCAACTCAGGCAATAAAGACTCTCTTTTTTTCACTCTTTCCATGACCAGGTCAAAAGCTTTTTTATTTTCCTCAAAAGCCGCTACCACTGCATTAAATTCAACCCCTGCTTTGAGTAATTTCAACACACTGTCAGAAGTAAGAGATTTAACCTCATTTAGTGTTTTCGTTTCACACAACTGTTTCAACTTTTCAAATGGAACACTTGCTTCAAGTACGCTTAATGCATTAGGTTCGCTCAACCAAAAAATTTTCTCAAACTTGCTTTTATCTTTGGTATCATCCTCTTCATATAACTTTTTTAGTGATTCAAATATATTTGGTCTAGCGTTAGCTCCCTGTGCCTTTAAAACTTTTATAATACGGTAGTCACTAAGAGTTTGTGACTTATCATACCAATCATCATCATCGGTTAATTTTTTTACTGCTTCGAATGAGAAGCCTAATTCATATAATCCGCTCGCATTCCGACCAACAAGAAAACTAAGTTTTTTACTGTCAAGTTCACTAAAATCTCCTGGCTTAGCTCCCCCTTTAAATGCACCTGACAGGGCTTTAAGTGTTTCTGGCTGTACCGACCCCTTGAAGAGGTGCCCGGCTTTTTGATATAACTGTTGCAGAAGCTTAAAAACCTCTTTCCCTTTTCCTCTTTCATCTTCAAGAAATCCCAATACACTTTCAGAGGTGAAGACTTGAAACGACCCGTCATATTTATCGTACAAAGCGACCAAAGAGTCAAACTCAACTCCTGTTTGCAATGCTCTCATTACATTTTTAGAAGTAAGATCTCTGATTCTCTCAGCACCATAATCTTTGATCACTGCAAAAGGAGGTTTTTTTAATCTTGCTGCTTTAGATTCAAACATTGCACTATCGATGATCGCATTGATTTTACCTAAATCAAGCGCTTGCAACTCGCTGAAACTGCAATACCCCTCTTCATATACTTGCAGCGCCTTTTCAGAAGTTAGTGCCTTAAACTTACTTTTATCTCCTGTATACAACTCTCTCAAATCACCAAACTCAGCTCCTCCTTGAAGTACTCTCAATATATCTTTAGAGGTGAGCGCTGTAATTGCCTCAACATCAAGATCTTTTATGACTACAAAAGGAGGTTTTTTTAATTCTGTTGCTGCAGGTTGAAACATTGCACTATTGATGATCGCATTGATTTTATCTAAATTAAACTGTCGCAAATCACTAAAACTGCAATACCCCTCTTCATATACTTGCAGCGCCTTTTCAGAAGTTAGTGCCCCAAACTTACCATCATCTTCTGCATGCAGCTTGCTCAAATTCTCAAAATCAACTCCTGCTGCAAGTAGCCTTTTATAAACCTCTTCACTCAGATCAAGTTTTTTTGAAGCTATATTTGTTTCTGTTAGATTGGGTTTTTCTTGACCTGCAGCTGGCGGAATGGAAGAAGGTAATTCTTTCGGTGGGGTAATACTTTCAATTACTTCTGGTTGCTCGTCTCTGGGATTATATCTGCCCCAAAAAGAAAATATATTTCTGAAAAATTTAATTATCGCCTCTAGCATATCCCACCTCCTGTTGTTCGATAACCATAACTATTTTTGCGAATGCAATAAATAGTCCTCCCTGATCCTTGAAATTCTATTATATAATGCAACCAAAGTCAAAAAGAAGCAGGGGAATTGGGGGTCAAGTCAGAAAAATAATTAGCAAGCGTCACAATTCACAATTCAAGACTTGACCCCATTTCACATTCCAATTCAAGACTTGACCCCATTTCACATTCCTTTATCTATTGCCATTGATAACATCAAAAATGTATTTATTGCCTATTGCAAGGACTTGATACCCATGATACAGGATAATATCAAGATTAACACCTTCCTAGATTGCCACGCCAAGCAAACAACGCTTGGCTCGCAATGACATGTTTTCCCATTATCACCAGCAATACATGTATTTAGAACCTGGCTTCTTCTAAGTTATCAAGACCGTAAAACCGCCTTCTCTCCTTCCACCAATCCAAAAGCAACAAACGCTGCAATAATAATATAACCCCAATGATTTAAACCTATAGTTACAGTACCAAAAAAACTTTGCATAAATGGAAGATAGGTAAAAAATAGCTGCAGGACAATCATAATCGCTATCGATATCAATACTGGCTTACTACCAAACAGAGCTCTAATATTTATTGATGACTTTTTTAAATTACGGCAGTTAATTAAATATAAAATTTCACCAAAAACCAAAACATTTACTGCAACAGTACGGGCAACTTCTAAATCAACTCCATTCAAACTAATAAAAATAAAAGCTCCAAAAATCACAGCAGTCATTATCAATGAAACCGAAAAAACTCTCCACATCAAATGCCAAGAAAGTAACGATGCTTTAGAATCACGAGGAGGTCGACTCATAATATCTGGCTCTGCTTTTTCAAAACCCAAAGCCAAACATAAAGTGATCGCTGTAATCATATTTACCCATAAAATCTGCACCGGAGTAATAGGCAAAGTAAGCCCAAATAATACCGCAACAATTACTGCAAACGCTTGAGCAAAACTAACTGGCAAAATAAACAGGATCGATTTTTTTAAATTATCATAGATAGTTCTACCTTCACGGATCGCATTTACAATAGTTGCAAAATTATCATCTGCCAAAACCATCTCAGCTGACTCTTTAGCAATATCAGCGCCCTTTTCGCCCATAGCCACGCCAATGTCAGCCTGCTTAAGCGCTGGCGCATCGTTTACCCCATCGCCAGTCATTGCCACTACCTCTCCCCGACGCTGTAATGCTTGCACTAAACGCAGTTTATGATGCGGGGTAGTACGAGCATAAATATTGATGTCTAGCGAGACTCGATCCAAATCTGCATCACTCATAAGATCAATCATATCCCCGGTCAAAACTTCACTATCAGTAATTCCTATTTGATTAGCAATTGCTTTTGCCGTAAGCGCGTGATCACCAGTAATCATTTTTACTTTAATCCCAGCTTGCTGACACTCTTTTATTGCAAGAATCACCTCTTCCCGAGGAGGATCGATCAAACCAAATAAACCAATCAAAACCAAACTATCCTCAACATCGCTGAAATTCAATACTGATTTTTCACCAACCACTTTCTTAATAGCAACCGCAATTAACCTCTGCCCTTTAGAGGCAAAGTTTTCTATATTTTCCTGCCAATACCTTTCATCAAGTGGACTTATCTTTCCATCAACTTGTTGCGAATTACATCTCTTTAATATAATTTCTGGCGCGCCCTTAATATAAACAAAACTATTACCATCATGATCATGGTGTAAAGTTGCCATAAATTTATGTTCGGTTTCGTAAGGGATCAGATCGGTACGGGGAAATTTTTGTCGCCATAAATTTGCATCAAATTTCAACTTTAAGCCTAATGTTATTAAAGCTGTGTCAATAGGATTACCCTGAGCCTCATAACTATTACCATGGAGATATAATTTTGCGTCATTACATAAACTCACGCCCATAATAGCTGAGTCTAAATCAACATGATTAGTAATTGGCAATGCACAATTTAAAAAACAATTGTAATCAGACGTCACAATCGATTGCACTGTAAGTTTGTTGCTAGTAAGCGTCCCTGTTTTATCCGTACAAATTGTCGTCACTGCTCCCATAGTTTCTACTGCCGGTAAGCGACGCACAATTGCTTTATTTTTCGCCATTCTAGTAACACCAATCGCTAAAATAATGGTCATAACAGGCGGCAATCCTTCTGGGACGGCGGCAACGGTTAAGCCAACAATTGCCATAAACATTTTACTACTCAAATCATGCCAAACAAAAGCTCCAACTAAAAACACCAATAGAGCAAGGATTATAATAAGCACAGTCAGCCATCTACCAAAACTATTCATTTGGCGTAAAAGAGGAGTATCAACCGATTCCACCTGGGCTAAAGCCTCGCTAATTTTACCCATTTCAGTATTATCGCCAGTTGCAACCACAACACCCATACCAGAACCATCTGTAATCAAAGTGCCGCTATAAAGCATTGGATAACGCTCACCCATAACAACATCTTCTAATACAGACATGGTATTTTTTTCAACAGGCAAAGATTCTCCTGTAAGAATTGATTCCTGAGCCTGTAAATTTCTATTTTTACAAAGACGCAAGTCAGCTGGAACCTTATCGCCTCGATTAATTACCACAATATCACCAGGAACCAACTTTGCTGCTGGTATAATACTCTTTACCCCATCACGAATAACTTGTGCATTAGGAGCCAACATATTGCGTATAGCACTCAAAGCTTTTTCTGCCTTACCCTCTTGCAAAAAACCAAAAATAGCGTTAATCATCACCACGCCCAAGATAACACTAGCATCTACTGTTTGATTTAAATAAAAAGCAAGTATAGCTGCAACTAATAAAATATAGATTAAAGCGTTATGAAATTGTCTAAAAAATCTTTTGATTACACTATCGCCACCATTAGTGGCAACCTGATTAAGGGAATATATTTTCTGACGCGCCGAAACTTCATCAGCAGATAACCCTCGCTGAAGATCAGTATGAAGTTTACTCAAAGCATCCTCAACAGTTAAGGCATGCCATTTTATTATAGAGATGTTTTCTTCCATAACAGCTCACTATCTAATTATTTATTATCTATAAATTTTGGGTCTCTTGTTGGCAAATAGTTTTCTTGGGAAACCACTTTATTGCCAGTTTGCGACTCAAGATCTAATCTAGCTTTTTTAGCAATCCCTCCTCCCTTTGCTCCAGCCTTTTTATTTTCCTTCATTCCTTTTGCCTGATCAATTTCTGCAATTTGTCTCGTGGACAACTCAGCCAAAGCGGTAAAAATAAGTTCTGCTTCAGTCATATGGTCTCTTAAATTTTGTGTTTTAAGATTCTTAAACTTTTTGTGATCTTTTATTGATATATCGGACCACTCTTGATGAATAAGATCGGCAAGTATCGCATACTCTTCCTCTTTGGTTATCTCATTCTTACTCCAATAATCGGTGAGTTTATTACGAGTCTCTTGGCTCATCATTCTTTGCTGGATCCATTTTTCACTTCTTCCATGTTTTTTCCAGTTTTCTCTGGCTCTGTTTAATGATCTTTCAGGATCTGCCATCTCCTGCATCCTTTCATAACCCACTTTAGCAAGCCATAACTTGATCGGCTCAGCCTTTGGGCTTGGTACTGATTGAATAAGCCTTAAAAGCGTCTCAGGAGTAGCGACATCAGTTAGATATTTTTTCCCATCACCAGCTTCTAATTTCAGTCGGTTACAAAATGTAACCGACTGACTTCCTTCCTCTTTTAAGCGATTTTTCAATACCTTCCAATAGTTTCTGGCTAATTGAAAATCCTTCTGCTGTGTTAAAGCAGCAATAATATCTACAACGGAGAAATACCATATCTCTTTTTCTTCATCGTAAACTCTACGGATTTTAAAATCCTCAAAGATGGCAGGAGCTCTGTTCATAGTTTTCATTTTTTTAAAACATCATAACAGTTTTTAAGTTAATATACCGTTAAAATCTCGGAATAATGGTACGACCTCATACTTGCCAGCGAAACACCTAAGCCACATATACCACTTGATCTTAGAGATGTTTTTTCCTACCCTTAACCTCTACCACCAACTTAGGCATCAAATAACCTGAAAGTTTTTTCTGCATCTCAAGATAAATCCGCTTGGCTCTTTTTATATCAACATAAAAATGTGCAGCTCCTTTAACCTTATCAAGAATATGTAAATAATAAGGGGTAACCCCAGCATCAAATAACCTTTCACTTAAAGCGATTAAAGTCTGGCTACTATCATTAACGCCCTTCAATAAAACCGACTGATTAAAAATAGTTATATTTTGTTGGCACAATAATTTTAAAGCTTTTACAACCGCTGGGCTAATTTCGTTCGAATGATTACAGTGAACCACCAAAACCACCGGTATCTTTGACTTAATTAACTTTGCCGTTATCCGCTCTGGCATCACTATAGGCACACGGCTATGAATTCTAATCCTTTTGACATGAGGTATTACCGCCAATCGGTCCATAATATTTTGCAGCTCTTTTGGCTTTAGCATCAATGGATCACCACCACTTAGAATAACTTCGTTTATACTGGGATCATCTTTAATGTATGAAAAAACCTTTTGCCAATCAGTTATTTTTTCTTGTAAATGGCGTCGAAAACAAAAGCGACAATTTACTGCACAAATATTTGTTGCTAATAATAAAACACGTCCATGGTATTTATGAATTAACCCGGTAACAGGGGAATGCTCCCTCTCCCATATGGGATCAATACCAAATCCTGGAACAGTTTCTAACTCGGATTTTTGAGGTAGAACTTGCAATAACAATGGATCATTTTTGTCGTTTGGTTTAATTTTAGCCGCAAAGCTTTTAGGAACCAACAAGGGAAAGTCCTGCAACTGATCATAAACGCTTTGATTTGCTAAATCTAAATGTAGCAGTTGGGATAGTTTTTTTAAATTAGTAATCATGATCTATATAATAACATAAATTAGAAACAAAAATCCTGGTTTGAAATGACGATCTTGCTCGCAGACCCCTCTTCAATCCACAAAACAATACTGGTCGACTTAAGCTGATTCCTGTAATTTAAACCATTCCTCTTCTAGATCCTTAATCTTCTTTTCTGTAGAGGCACTTTGCTTTAAATGGCTCTCTAGTTTAAGTCTATTTTCTGGTTGATATATACCAGGATCTGCTAGCGCCGAAGCTATCTGCTCTTTTTCTATATGCAATCTTTTAATCGCCGTCTCTAACTCATGAATCTTTTTAGGATTTGTTTTAGAAGTTTTCTTGACATCTTTAGTAGCGACTGCATTTTCTAGTTTCGCCTTATTGGGTAAATCGCAAGTTTCAACCTGCTTCTTTCTTGCATTAAACAACCACCGCTGATAATCATCTAAATCACCCACAAATTTCGCTACCTTATGATCATCAACTATATAAAATTCATCAACAGTTGCCTTTAAAAGATAACGATCATGAGCAACCAACACCAAAGCACCAGCATAATCTTGCAAAGCGTAGGTTAAGGCAGCGCGCATTTCTAAATCCAAATGATTGGTTGGCTCATCTAATAAAAGTAAATTCGGTTTTTGCCAAATCAAAATAGCCAAGACCAATCGGGCTTTTTCACCGCCAGAAAAATTGGTTATGGGATTTAAAACCATATCACTACAAAATCCAAATCCACCAAGAAAAGTTCTAACCTGCTGTTCACGCACATGGGGATCAAGCCTTAAAATATGCGCTAAAGGTGAAGCCTGCATATCAAGCTGCTCAATTTGGTGTTGCGCAAAATATCCCACTTTTAATCCTTTATTAAAAAATACAGTTCCTGGCTCAACCCGCAAGATACCAGCAAGTGTTTTCATAAAAGTTGATTTGCCAGCGCCATTGATACCTAAAATTCCGATAGCATCCTGAGGATCAAGTCTGAAATTAACCCCACTTAAAACCCGATGCTCCCCATAAGACACCCCAGCATCATCTATGGACAAAAGCGGATTGCCGCAAGATTTTGGCTTATAAAATTTAAAAGAAAAAGGTGAGGTGGTCTGGGTAATACTAACTTTTTCCATTTTTTCTAGCATCTTAATCCGGCTTTGTGCCTGACGCGCCTTACTGGCTTTAGCACGAAACCGATTAATATATTTACTTAGATGCTCAATTTTAGCTTGCTGCTTATTGTATAAACTTTTTTCCTGAGCCAAACGTTCCGCTCTTTGCTCTTCAAAGCTTGAGTAATTGCCTGCGTACGTTTCTAGTTTACAGTTACCTATATAAATCACTTTTTCAATAACATTATCTAAAAAATCTCTGTCGTGCGAAATAAGCAATAAAGTCCCATCGTAACTCTGCAACCACCGCTCTAACCAAACCATTGCATCCAAATCTAAATAATTAGTTGGCTCATCAAGCAGCAAAAGATCTGCGCGACTTATTAAAACTTGAGCTAAATTTAAACGCATGCGCCAACCACCAGAAAAAGCATTTACCGCCTTCTTCTGCTCATCTAAACTAAAACCTAGACCAACAAGTAGCTTGGCAGCTCTAGATTCCAAATCATATCCACCGATCTCATATAGACGATTGTGCAGATCAGCAATCAAATGTCCGTCATGATTTTCTTCGGCTATTTTTAGTTGTTGCATTAAATTAGACGGCTCAGGATCACCGTTCATGACATATTGCAAAGCTGAAATTTCTGTATCAGGAACCTCTTGAGCTAAATAAGCAATTTTTATCCCAGGCTGAATATAAAGATCACCACCATCTGGCGATGTTTTTTTGAGCAACAACGAAAACAAGCTGGTTTTACCACAGCCATTTACCCCAACTAAACCGACCTTTTGTTTAGCAAAGATTGCAGCTGAAGCTTGTTCCAACAATAATTTATTGCCACGCCTAAGCGTAACCTCTTTAATGTTAATCATGTTAATATAAACCTAATAATCAATTTTTTGATTTCGTCCGAGATATAAACACTAGGCTAGCCCAAAAAAGGGAAAATGCGTTTCTCACTCATGCCTTTGTTCCTACGGCTAGCTGCAAGAAAATTAGCACTATCCTAAACCAAATAGTTAAAATATGCTATCGAACCCATAATTATGAAATCACTACTGATACCGCAGCGCATCAATTGGTTTTAGATAAGCCGCTTTTCTAGCAGGATAATATCCAAAAAATATACCGACACCACCCGCCACTAAAAAAGCTAATAGCACTGATTGTAAAGATATAATGACATTTAAACCAGAAATTTTATTGACTAAAAAAGCACCTCCAATACCAATAACAACCCCGATCATACAACCCACCAAAGAAATAACAACCGCTTCTAATAAAAACTGTAGCAAAATATCTCGACGTAGCGCTCCTATTGAAGCTCGAATACCAATCTCACGGGTTCTTTCAGTAACCGAAACCAGCATGATATTCATAATGCCTATACCACCGACAACCAATGATATTGAAGCAATTGCACCCAACATAAGAGATAAAAGTTTAGCTGCTTTTACCGCCACATTTGCTAATGCAGTTAAATTTTGAACATTAAAATCATTTTCCACATTTATACTTAAGTGATGTCTTTCTCGCAATAGCTCCGTAATAGGGCTAATTAACTCCGTAAGCGCCTCTACAGAGTTAGCTTGAACTATAAACAAGCGTATCGTGCCTTTAAATTTAGTACCAAATAATTTAAGTTGTGCTGTTGTTACTGGAACAAAAATAGCATCATCATTATCTCTGCCATCTAAACTTTGGCCCTTAGCGCTGAGCAAACCAACAACAAAATATGGATTTTGTTTGATCCGAATAATCTTTCCCACCGGATCCTCGTCTCCAAAAAGACTTTTTGCCACAGTTTTACCAATCAAAGCCACCCTGGTAGCAGAACGAATATCAGCATCAGTAAAAATTGTTCCCTCTTCTACTGGCCAATCTCTGATATCAAAATAACTAGGAGTAACACCAACCACCATCGTTGACCAATTATTTGATCCATAAACTATTTGCGCAGTTCCATACACCAAAGGGGAAACTGCAACCACTTGGGGTAACTCGGTCACAGCTTCAGCATCCGCTTTCGTTAAGGTAGGTGTAGCACCCATTCCCATCTTCATGCCACCACTGCTTGTAGCTGATCCTGACAATACTACTAATAAATTACTTCCCATAGAGGAAATCATCTCATTAATAGAGTCTTGCACTCCTTCACCAATAGCAACCATCATTACAACCGCGCCCACACCAATCATCATTCCCAACATAGTTAAAAACGTTCGCAGACGATTAACAACTAATGCTTGCCAAACTTCTGTTAAAAGCGCTTCAATCATTGATTAGCCCCTTTAGTAGCCTCATCCTGAACAATCTTCCCATCCAATAACTTGATTTGTCGTTTAGCATAGGAAGCAATATTTAATTCATGGGTTACTAAAAATATCGTGATCCCTTCTTTATTTAATTCAGTGAAAATATCCATAATTACACGACCACTTCCTGAATCAAGATTACCAGTTGGTTCGTCAGCAAGAATTAATTTGGGATTATTTGCAAGAGCTCTAGCAATTGCAACTCGCTGCTGCTCTCCACCTGAAATTTCATTAGGCATAGCCAAAAGTCGATTACCCAATCCGACCTTCTCTAAGAGAACACGCGCACGATCATGCCGCTCTTCCTTGCCAACTCTTGCATATACTAAAGGCAACATAACATTCTTTTCTAGCGTTGCTCTGGGAAGAAGATTAAACCCTTGAAAAATAAAACCGATGGTATTGTTGCGCAATATTGCCTGCTCATCATAATCTAACGACCCCACATCAGTACCGTTAAGCAAATAAATACCAGAAGTAGGCAGATCAAGACAACCAATAATATTCATTAGTGTAGATTTGCCTGATCCTGAAGGCCCCATAAGAGCAACGAACTCCCCTTCATTAATGGATAAATTTAAATCTGTTAGGACCTCTTGATTGCCAGCACGACTCAAATAGCTTTTACTTAAATCTTTTAATTCGATAAAAGATGCCGCCATTAAAATACCTTGACCTTAAATGATGAGTTTCCGCTACTTTCTTTAACGTAACCAATCACAACAGTATCCCCTGCTTTAAGCATGTCTGAGATTACCTCAGTATAACTATTGTCGGTAATACCCAACTTGCAAGACACTGGCTCTAAACTCCTACCCACCAATTTATATATCACACCGGTTTTCAATAACTTCCTACCATTACTCTTAGTTTTTCCATTTTTAGGCTTAAAACGTAAAGCTGCATTTGGCACTAACAATACATTTTTATGCTCAGATGTTTTGATATTTATATTAGCGGTCATTCCAGGAAGTAAAATACCATCTTTATTTTCGACAATAACTACAACATTATAAGTAACAACATTTTGTTGAACTGTCGTAGCAAGACGAATTTGCTTAACCTTCCCATAAAAATTATGATAAGGAAAAGCGTCGACCGTAAAAACCGCCTCTTGACCAGATTTGATATCACCAATATCAGCTTCAGCAAAACTAGAATCGATTTGCATTTTGCCAAGATCTTGTGCAATCTGAAAAAGAATTGGGGTTTGGAAGCTCGCTGTAACTGTCTGCCCAACATCAACCTGACGATCAATTACCACCCCAGAAACGGGAGAACGGATCGTTGCGTAATCTAAATTAATACGATCTTTATCTAATTTTGCTTGCGCCAACCTTACTTCAGCCGCTGCTGATATCTGTATCTGCAACAATTGATCCCAATCTTGCTTAGAAATAAATTTATTTTTAAATAAGGGCTTACCTCGTTCTAAATTAGCAATGGCTAAAGCTAAACCGGCCTGAGCATTATTAAGCTCCGCCATACTTTGAGAAACTCCTGTTTTTAATAACGCTGGATCTAATTCAAGCAAAATCTGCCCAGAAGTAACATTATCATTGAAATCAGCATAGATTTTTTGCACCTTACCGGTGATTTGGGTACCAACGTTAACCAAAATCATGGGATTTAAAGTCCCCATAGCAGACACCGTCTGCGCAACATCCCCCAAACGAACCACATCGGTACGATACTGAGCACTATCCCTCTTCAATGTATAGCTATGCCAAAAAAAATAGCCTGAGATAACAATAACTATTAAGGGAAAACCAAATAAAATGTATTTTGTTCTCTTCATCTCTTGTCTGTTAATTCTTTTAGATCATATAACAGCTGATTATACTACGAAAAACACCTGATTTGTAAGCCAAATTTCATAATTGCCATATAAAGTTAAATTATCACACTGAATAAAAAATCATATGGTATAAACAACATAAATAGCTCTTGCATTTATCTATCTGACCGCATAATGTATATCTGTTTATAACACTATTCAGAGGATTTTATGGCTACTATTTCTACCAACGAATTTAAAAGCGGGGTAAAAGTGATGTTGGATGGCGACCCCTGCAATATTTTAGAAAATGAATATGTTAAGCCTGGCAAAGGACAAGCTTTTAATCGCGTTAAACTTCGCAACCTTAAAAACGGCCGAGTTTTAGAAAAGACCTTTAAATCTGGCGATGCTCTAGAAGCAGCTGATGCCCAAGATACAGAATTACAATACCTTTATAATGATGACGAAATGTGGCATTTCATGTCACCAACTACTTTTGAACAATATACAATCAGCAAAGATACTGTTGGTGATAGCTCTAAA
Source organism: Gammaproteobacteria bacterium (assembly GCA_018814965.1). Taxonomy (GTDB): domain Bacteria; phylum Pseudomonadota; class Gammaproteobacteria; order UBA9339; family UBA9339; genus UBA9339. The sequence continues at coordinate 308 of JAHIYS010000133.1, read as the reverse complement.
TGGCTAAAAGCCCAAGATGTTTGCATGGTTACCTTATGGAACAACAACGCTATTGATGTAACACCCCCAACTTTTGTAATGCTTAAAGTAACCGAAACCGATCCTGGACTACGTGGTGATACTGCCACTGGTGGAAGCAAACCAGCAACCTTAGAAACTGGAGCGGTAGTACGCGTGCCTTTATTTATAAATATCGATGACATTTTGAAAATTGACACCAGAACCGGCGAATATGCCTCAAGGGGAAAATAAAATCAAAACTCGCTTGCTTTTACGCGCAAAAATCCTCACTAAAATTCGTGGTTTTT
>JAHIYS010000009.1 GCA_018814965.1 Gammaproteobacteria bacterium | reverse complement strand
CTAAAAATCCTACTACTGGAGAGATGTACAAGCCTGCAGTTCCAGGCAGGAATATAAAAGGGGAGATATAAAGTGAATGCGTGCTGTAAACAAATGGAGTATCAGTTGAAAGATGAGAGAGTTGCTTTGCATTATTCTCCCATATTTAGATCATATAGTATCGATGTTATAGACTGGTGGATTCCAGTGGAAGAAATTCAAATAACCAAAGATTTAGTTGCTGCTGAGCAAAATATTACGTATTGCCCATGGTGTGGTGCAAAGCTTCCAGAAAATTTAAGAGATAAGTATTTTGAGATATTGGAAAATGAATATGGATTGGATGTGGATATTTTTGATATAAAAAACAACCCAAATATTCCTGAAGAGTTCAAATCAGATGAATGGTGGAAAAAAAGAGGGTTGTAGTTTGCTTGATAGTATCAATATAAACTTTTTGATTATGTATTAGTTTTTATCTATTAAGTAGAAAGAATAGATAAAAATTTTATTTGAAATGGATGAGAATAACATTGTTGCACATGGTGCGCTTAAAGTAGTGGGCGAACATTATTAAAATATCAAATAAATCAAGTGATTAAATAGTAATTAGATAATTAGAAGGTCAGTGCTCATCCAACTGAGCTATGGGCAAACGTCTTGTCATTGTTAAGCAAAAACATAAAATATATCGGGGCAGAGGGATTTGAACCCCCGACGGCCTGCTCCCAAAGCAGGTGCGCTACCAGGCTGCGCTATGCCCCGTGTGAAATCTTGGGAATGATACTAAGCCATTGTATCGACGTCAAACTATAATTGTTTTTTAAGAGCTATTTTTATGATTTTTGGCTATTGGTCCCAGCATTTAAGTATCAAGGCTATAATTATTAGTCTTTGCAGCCATTTTGTTAAATGAAAGGGCGTTGTTGGTAAATTTTCTACGCTAGGTGGATTAGAACAAGGTTTAACAATGATTTGGAAGTATGCCAATTGATCCTTCATGTATGCTTAAAATTATAGCTATTTAAATTTTGCAGGTGATTGCGTTCATATATATAATGAGTTAACCTTCGGTTTTATATTTATCTAGGGCTAATCGATTAGTTCCTTTTAAGATCAAATAGATATGGATTAAAAAAGAGTAATAATATGCAGAAAAATAGAAACAGTTTCGCGGCTAATTTGATTGAGATATTTGGGATTGTGGTTATCGGTGTTTTAGGCCGTTTGATTCCACATGTACCTAATGTCACACCGTTTACTAGCATAAGCTTATTTGCTGGTGCTAGGCTAGCTCGTTTCCAGGCCTTTTTAATTACTTTTATTAGTTTTTTTATTTCTGATGTCGGCTTGTCTTTTATTTCGGGGTACCCGTTAGTTGGTTATTTTTCATTATTTACATACTCAGGTTTTGCCATAGTGATTTTAATCGGCTCAAAACTTAAGGATTCCAAGAAAGCTTTTCCTTTGTATGTATTAGGGGCAACATCTGTATTTTGGATATGGACCAATTTTGGATCCTGGTTGACAAGTGGTTTATATCCAAAAACCTTGGCTGGGGTAGGGGCATGTTATTATCTTGCTTTGCCTTTTTTACGCAATGCATTGGTCGGGGATTTGATTTGGAGCTCGGTAATTTTTGGAGCTTTTTACTTTTTGGCGGAAAAAAGAAGTAAGATTGGGGTAAGATCGTAATATTTGATGTAGTATTTATTTGATTTTTATCAGCGAGAGTGGCGGAACTTGGTAGACGCGCTGGATTTAGGTTCCAGTAGGGCAACCTGTGAGAGTTCGAGTCTCTCCTCTCGCAAAAATTTATAGATTAGCAAAGGTGAGGATATGCAAATTACACTTGAGAAGTTAGACGGCTTAGAGCGCAGACTTGACATCACTATTCCATCGGAACAGGTTGAAAGTAAAGTAAAAGTTAAGTTACATAAGGTAGCAGCTAAAGCAAAAATGCCGGGATTTCGTCCTGGTAAGGTTCCATTTGATGTTATTCAGAAAAATTATGGAGCATCAGCCCGAGCAGATGTTTTAGAGAACCTGATTCAAAATACATATGCTGAGGGGATTAGACAGGAGAAATTAAATCCAGCTGGTAGGCCGAATATAAAGATCATATCATCCGATCCCGGTAAGCCGTTTGAGTATAGCGCAACTTTTGAAGTATATCCTGAGGTCAAATTAAATGATTTTAAGAATATAGAGGTTGAAAAAACCATTGCTGAAATAGCTGATGCTGATGTTGAAGAGATGCTTGAGAAGATGCGTAAGAATCATGTTACTTGGAATGAAATAACAGATTCTGCTCATAAATCTAAATCTGGTGATCAATTAACAATAGATCTTACTGTAAAACCTATTACAGATGATGAAAAAGCTGAACCAATAACAAATAAAGATGTCAAATTTGTGCTTGGTGATGGTCATATGTGGGTTGATTTTGAAAAACATCTTTATGATCTTAGTGTTGGTGATGAAAAGAAATACACTTTGCAAATGCCTCTTACCCATTCGGATAAAAAGCTAGCTGGTAAAGAAACTGAATTTACCGTGAAAGTTAATAAGATTAGCGCCCCAATTTTGCCTGAATTAAATGATGAATTTGCGCTTAAAATGAACATTAAAGATGGTGGGATAGCAAAGTT
>JAHIYS010000132.1 GCA_018814965.1 Gammaproteobacteria bacterium | reverse complement strand
TTGCGAGAAGCGCAGCGACGAAGCAATCCACGGGGTCTGACGAATTGATATGGCCCAGGTAGAAGCTGATATTGTTGAATTGTTTTATCCTGGGATTGCCACGCTTACTTCATGAGCATGCAATGACACAGATTTTATCCATTTGTTTTATTATAAATAAATTCAAAAGATATGGGAATCATTCAGAACTTGGGCCTTTTATTATCAACTGTCTCCCATCCCAATGCAATTCTCTCATCTCTTGGGGTTGCTCATCAACCGTGAAGTGCTTTTTCCATAGAGAAAAATCTTTTGCCAAGTGCTTAGCCAAGAACTCCGTTGCTCCTATAAAAAGAGTTTTATTTCTAAATCTTCTTAAAGAAAAGCTGGTTGGTGTTGCATGATGGTATTCAACAGCACCGATCCATAAGGGATAATCGTCCCCTTCTAAATCGATATCAGATGCCCATAAACGTAAAATCAATACAACATCATCCCGATCAGTGTCCTTAGTAAAAAGTAATGCGACTTTTTCATTATGATAAAGTTGCGGAAAAATTGATAAGTGATTAATAACTGAAGTGGTAGCAAAGCTTTTTATCATCTCATGAAGGCTAAGACTGACAGGCTGAGAATCCCAACCCTGTTTAGACAAAACTTGAGTAATTTTTTCAAGATCGCCAACATACATAACATTAAAAGCCTCGATTGGTCTTCCTAAACGATTAGTGCGATATAAAGGGATCTCGGTAGTCTCCTCTTGAGTCAACTGATTAAATGTAATAACCTGTTGCGGCCAGGTCAAAGCATATTCTTTAATCTGTTTGTTAAAACCAACCATAATGTATCCCAACCACACCGTTAGAAAAACCACACATACAAACAAAATAAACTTATTGGGATTAAAATGAAAGACGTGTCTACGTCGATAAGAAATGGTAACCAATAGCAATATCGTCAAACCCAATAAAATACCACCTAAAACATCAACAAACCAGTGAGCTCCCAAGAAAAGACGCGAAAAAGCTATTAATGCTAACAAGACTCCAGTAACAATATAAACAAAATACCTTCTCGATGCCTTTTTAAGTTCGCGAGTAATGATAACCGCTAAAAAACCATAAAATGCTACCCCCAAGGTACAATGAGCACTTGGAAATGATGACGCATTCATATTATGTAAAATACCAAGTAAACTTGCATAAGCACCATAAAACGATGATATGGATATATTATGCAAAACATTTCCTATGGCAAAATGAGCTCCTGGAAACGCTGAGACATGGATATTAGATAATACATCTACTGGCCTTGGTGAGCATATAAAAAGCTTCATGGTGCTAATCACAGCACCGCTAAGCACCACTAGGCCTAACCAATGCATAGCAGTATGTCTAAGTTTTTTCTGCCAAAGCCATAAAAATACAACTCCAGAAGCAATTAATAATAAAGTTAGGTCACCAAACAAAGTAAATAATAAAAAAATACGATCCATAACAAGAGAACGCACACTTTTTAATAAAAAGTAAATTGAGTAACTAAAATCGACCAAAGCTCCTGGCACCAACACCTGATGCAGCGTCAATAAAAATAAAATAAAGGTAGATATAGCAGCCACTACCAGCATCAGCTGCAAATGATTGTCAGGCTCTTTAGGGTCAGATAAAGATTTTGTAAACCAAGATAAGCTTTTATGCTCTTGGCAAAATTTCCAAATTTGCATAATATAATAATCTATCATTCGCCAGATCTGTCTAAAATAGTGTCTAGCCAACCATACTGCCAACCACAATGCTACTGCGATCAATAAAGCCCAGAGAGTAAATTCAGCAGCAACTTTTGGTGGCAACTCTAATGATAGAGCGCCTAATAATATTCCTGGAACCATATACCCTACCGACCAAATAATGGCCGAAGGCAAAGCTGCCATAAAAAAACGGGAAAACGGCATTTTAAGCATCCCTGCTATCATCGGGATCATCGCGCGAGTTGGTCCAGCAAAACGTCCAATAAAAACACTCTTTCCCCCGTGATTATCGAAAAATTTTTCACTGTAGTTTAATAGATTAGGCCATCTGGTAAATGGCCACATACGATGGATGCGATCTTGAAAATAAATACCGATAAAATAGCTTAATATATCACCAGTAACCGCTCCAGCGATTGCCCACAAGAAAGTGCTCCCTGCAGGAATTATAGCAGAACCAATTAAAAAGCCTATGGCCGGCATAACAATAGCCCCTGGCACAATAACACCAACTACAGCCATTGCCTCAAAAAATACTATAAAGTAGGTAAAAAGACCGACGCCATTAGGGTGAGAGCTAAAATAATCTGCTACCGCATGAATATTCAAATCATGTAAATTTAACATAGTTTCAACCAAAGTTATGATTAGTATTTTAAGTGCGCTGATTATACCAGATTTTTACCCACAATAAACTCATAAAACCCGTCTAATTCCGCTCTGTTTTACTTACTGTTGTACTAAAAATACAACCACATGATTAGCCAGAATCAGAAAATTTCTATATTACTACTTCCACTAATAAAATTTGTCATCCCGCGGCGAAAACCGCGGGATCCGGGATGCAATATTTTCAGATTGTAACAGCCACATTACAACTTCCACTAATTGATTAAATTTCTGGATACCGGTTTTCGCCAGTATGAGAGAAAAAAGTAAAATATTTCAGAATTTGAACATTAACAAATCAATATTTCTTTCTGGGGCTTACAAAAAGTTTCCCGAATAAAAAATACAGCCATAATTAAAGCAACTGCAACAAAAGCAACAATCACCGAAAAGCCTAAATGAAATTCTGCCATACTAAAACCTTCGTTCTTACCACCAGATATGGAAGTAAGCAAAAATCCAATTATAGGTCCTAGCGATGCAGGAAAAATCATAAGCATAGAGTTATTAAAACCCATACCAGCCGCCACATATTGTTTTTGGCATTCTTCAGCAATAGTTACAAATCCAACACTTTGCCCAGCTGCGCCAATACCAAGCATCAAAAATCCAAGCATCATTAATGGTTGAATATGAGTTAGATAAAAAATACAGCATACTCCGAATAAAGCTGAGGACGCAGCGATAATCATAACAACTTTACGTCGTTGAATACGATCGGAAATAAAGCCCAATAAAGGGCAACCAATAGCATGTCCAAACCAAGACAGTGAAATCATATAGGCAGCTAGTTTCGCGCTATAACCAGCAGTTCTGAGAAAGATCATCCCTTCATTTTCTGATAAATATTCAATTGCAAAAAACACACTACCTGAAAAAATCGCAATATACCAAGTCTGTTTGAGCTGAAATATTTTTTTCATACTCGTCCACACTGGTTCCTGATAGGCAATATATCTGACCTCATTAGGTTTGTTTGCCACATTATTTTTTACTAAAACTAAAATTAATGCTGCAATAATAAACCCAATAATTCCTATAGCAGTAAATACTGATTTAAATCCATAACCATCTTGTATAAGAACATTAACTGGTCCACCAGCAATCATTGGTCCAGTTGTACCGATAAATTGCGCTAACCCTATAAACAGCCCTAAATGTTGCCTAGGCATCCATTCATATACAGCTACCAATAAACATATAAATCCAAATGAGGAGCCGAGACCCATAACAATACGATAAATTAATGCATCTGCAAATGAAGAGGATAACCCAAAAAGCATAGCGGATATTGCACATAAAGTAGTGGCTAAAAAAGCGGTTTTTTTCAATCCAAAACGCCTAACAATAAAACCAACCGGAATCTGCATAAAACCATATGCAAGCTGATATGCACTTGAACTAATCACAGCAAATGTAATTAGCGACAAGCCTAAGGTAGTTTGAATCTCTATCTGAAACGTACCAACAATTGTACGCAAAAGAAATTCATACATAAAAAATATGGCCAAGATCGTACATACGATCGCACCCATAATGCTTATTTTATTCTTTCTAGAAATCATTTATGAGTTTTATTGTTGGCATCATCGCTACTAAGCTCTTCTTGTGCTTCCTCCCACTGCCCTATTGCGGTCTCGGCGCGGTTATTATCTATAAATGAGGCCAGCTTGACAATTGGTTGCCCTTCATAGACCAAAGGATGGGTATTTATTCCCACAACAATGGCGTCATTATCAGCATAGACGGTTTGGTCAAAATCAGGGCTAAATGGATCAGCTATTTTACCCATCTCTTGACCCTTTTTAATTCTTTCACCTAAACCAACAGTTGCCTTAAAAATGCCACTTCTTGGTGAAACAAACCACGCTTGTTGCTGAGAAAACACTGGAGCAACGCTGACATTGTTATCATGTTTTTCAATCATTTTTAAGCAATGCATGACATTTAGAATTCCGTGAACACCGGTGTTAATAGCAGATTCGTTAAAACGCAATGCTTCACCTGCTTCATAAACAATAAATGGCACACTCATGCTTTCAAGCAGAGAACGGATAGATTTTTGCTGTACTTCAACTTCAGTGATAACTGGTGCCTGAAAACACCTAGCTAATGATTTAGTCTCTTGGTCGCTATAACTGCAATAGACCTGGGGTAATTTATCGTTATGATCCGCACCCACCTTAATATCGATACAATAGTTTGCTTTTTTAAAGATCTCCTCTGTCAGTAAATATGCCACTCGATCACCATAAGCACCATTTGGGTCTCCTGGAAAACAAAACTCCAGTGAATTTCCAGTAGGCAGTTTCTTTGGGTAATGCACCATACCAAAAACGTTAATTACTGGTACCGCAATGATTGTCCCTGAAAGGTTCTCTAGACAACTCTCTGACATTAAGCGATTAATAATTTCTATACCATTTAATTCATTACCATAAATCGTTGAAAATACAACCAAACATGGTCCAGAATTCTTGCCGTGAGCAATTTTTACTGGCATATACATGGGAGTACAGGAGTAAACTTCTGGCATGGGAAGAGCTAAAGAAGCGGTTTCTCCAGGATGAACATACGTATCTCCGACTTTAATTTTCTGTTGCTTCATATTAGGTGGTCATTATTGATTGGAGTATCGTTTATAACAGATTATGACAATGATTACAAAGATGGGGTCACCACCAAGACCCAAGATAGCTTAAAGTAAAACATTTGATCAGCAAGCTAATCAAATGATATATATACGTTTATTTTATAGATAAGGTCGCGGAAATTTAAAAAATTTCGCATGGTAAAAAAGGTAAATGAAGGGGTCAGACCCTTATACTTGTAAATGAAGGGGTCAGACCCTTATACTTGACAACCTCCTTAGCAATACATCTTGTACATCGTTGTCAACTATAAGGGTCTGACCCCTTCTTTCAAATAGCGTTGTCGATTGTAAGGATTTGACCCCTTCTGTTAACACTATGATCGTGGAGTTGCTGTTTTTACTGCTGTATGCAGTCCTCTTCCTAACCGACCTAATATTCCTCTCCTACCTCTATTTTCCCCTTCCCGCACAGCATTTACCCTTTGATTTTGATTGGCACTAGGATTAATATTTAGAGCACGCAATCTCAACTCTAATAGGCGTTTAGCACGATCAATAAATCCTTGGCGATCCACTATGCTTTCATCTTCCATAGCTTCACGAACAACTTCAGGCACAATTTTAGATAAAACACTCCCAAATTCCCCTCTTAAAAACTCTTGCATCGAATCGCTTTCTAAAATTCCTTTTATAACCTCCTCTTTAAGCGCTTCTATTTCTTGATCTGTAACTGCAATTCTTTGATGATCAGCTCGGATTTCTTCTCCTAAAAGACGATTTTCTTCTATCTTGCGATCACGCTTCTCCATCAACTCAGCTCTTCTTGCTCGCAACGCCGCTAATTCTGGAGATTCTTCCTTCGTCTTCGTTAGCGTTACTACCATGCTTGGGGTGTGGCCTTCGGTACATTTTAGGTGATCTTGTTTTAATTTAATACTATCTCCTACTGGACAGACAATACTATCTCCTACACCTCTAACAACTTCAACACTCCCAGCGCTTGAACAATCTACTAAAATGCTTGTACTAGCACTTGATGCTGCACTAGACCTCTTAAATATCCCCATGGCATTTGCTTTATCTGGCATTTTTCGCAAATCACTAAACCAATCCTCAAAACCTGGAGCACCATCATACATAGTCACTACTTCCTCATTGGGCTCTAATCTCACCCCTTTTACAGTAACCCCCTGTTGAACACCCGGCTCCCCTTTGCTCGTAAAGGTCGTGGGACAAGTTTCAGCGGTACAACAGATAAGATCCACGTCCTCGGATGTAACGGTTGGTTGGGCATAACTAGATACTGGCATAATAAATAGCATCGCTATTGTTGCCTTTTTAAGCGGATAAAATATTTGGTTTAGGTTTAACATAACTACCCCCTTGGTTTAAAGGTTAAATTTATTATTTATAAATAAACTACAATCTTAAAATATGCTCCCGCGATCAAGGTCCATTTGTTATATCCTTTTTATTCTCTTCCTCAGGTTCTTTCTCGGTGTTATCTAACTTTATATCTTTATCTTGGGTTTGTTTTTCTGAAATTGTAGCGGTTGGTAACTTCTTATTTTCTAAATCTTTTAACTGTCTTTCTATCCCAATTAGTTGTTTCTCGTCATTGCCTATCTGCTTTTCTATCCCTTTATGTTTTTCTTCTAGTCCAACTTTCTCTTCTAGTTTGGCCGCTTCTTGTTGTTCTAGCTTTGGCGCCTCATCTTCACCAGCAATGAACATTTTTGCGCGTATATCAATCAACTCTTGATTAAGCTCCTTAATTCTTACATCCACAGACTCAAGCTCGGTTTTACTTTTGGATATGGTTTCTTGGAGCTCTTGGTGGGTTTTTTCTAGGCTTTCTTTAGTATTTTTGACAAAGGATTCTCCACCCTCTTTTTCTACCTGCGCCTTAACCTCTTCGATCGGACGGTTTAGTTGTGTCGCCACTAAGGTTATCCATAACTCTAATTCTTCTGACTTCGAACCTATTTTTGAATCAGCTGTATATTCAATACCATCTTTTTCTTTTAATCCCTCAGCTGTATCACTGGCTTTATGCCCCTGTGCCTGACGCCAATTTAATTCATTTTGGGCTTTTGATATAAGAGATGAAGCAGCATCAATTGATTTATCAACTCTATCGCTCAAGACATCTACCTTGACCATAGTTCTATCGAGACTATCTAAAAGATTTTTAGATTCTTCCTTACAATCTTTTATTGAATTCTCATTCTCTTGATACAACTCCTCTTTTTCCTCTACC
>JAHIYS010000131.1 GCA_018814965.1 Gammaproteobacteria bacterium | reverse complement strand
CATCTTAGCTAGAAGTAATAAAAAATCCCGCAGAGTTTCATTACTTAAAAAATGTTTAAAATCTTTAGCATTAGCATATGGATACAAACTGGTAGCAATTTCAGAATATTTAATATCTACCTTACCACCAAACTCAGCGCTAACAGATGACTGGCTAAAGCCTTTACCACTAATAAAATTAACATGATCGACATGTTCAACATCTACGGTCTGGGGCAAGACTAAAGTTAAATCAATTCTTTTTTTGGCAAGTTCATTTACAATAGCATAGCAAGCAACCCCCAAACCGCCACTAATCAGCGGGGGAAATTCCCAACCATACATTAATACCTTCATACCAACCCTCTTTGCCCTAAGCTCTTATACTTATTTGATATTTAATAAATAAGTTAAACGTAATATCTCAGCCACGCTCCAAGCCTGGCTAATACAGCCATCAGGAGAATGCGGATCATCTCCAGAAAAAATTTCAGCAATACTGCCTAGACCATATTCTCTCAAATGTTTTTGCAATGCTTCTAAACAAGGAGTAATGACACTTAAAACCTTGCGCCGATCTGAAGTTACTTTTAACAATCCTTCGGCAAAATGTCCCAACAGCCATGGCCAAACAGTACCATTATGATATGCTTGATCACGCTCGGCCTGAGTGCCGTTATAAAAACCAACATAACCGACCTCATTTTTGGCTAAAGTGCGCAGGCCATAAGGAGTTAACAAATGTTCTTTAACCGCACTCATGATACTAACTGCCATTTTTATTAACAATGGGGAATAAGGAAGTGAAACCGCAAAAATTTGATTAGGACGAAGTGCTGAATTCTCCTCCTCCATGTTCACAAAATCAAATAAATATCCCTTTTTTTCACACCAAAAAGTTTTGCAAAAAGAGGATTTTGCCAGGGGTAACAACTGCTTTAATTCTTGCTCCACAGGGTCTTTCATTTTATGAGCAAGCTCATTCATAAAACCCAGCATGTTAAACCATAAAGCGTTCACTTCCACCTGATAACCATAACGCGGGGTTACCGGCTTACCATCAACCATCGCATCCATCCAAGTTAAATTGACTTCAACACTACCAGCATATAGCAAACCATTATCTTGCATCTTAATATTGTATAATGTTCCCTCTTTATAAAATTTAAAAATATTTTTAAGTGTTGGCCAAAAATATGTAGCCACCTCTTTAAATTTTTTAGTTTTCAAATAATACTGCTGTAAGGCCCAAACAAACCATAAGCTTGCATCTACTGTATTATAAGCATTAGCATCCCTATTTATTCCCAAATAGTTAGGAATCAAACCCTGCTGCTCTTCATTAGCAAAAGTCTTGAGAATAGCCAAACACAGCTCTTCTTGTTTCGAATAAAGCGTTAAACCTGGCAGGGAAATCATAGCATCTCTACCCCACTCCAAAAACCAGTGATAACCCGCAACTATTGATTGCGTTTTTTTATTAGATATATTCTTGGTTATGAAAGTTTGACCAGAGGCATGCAACTGCTTCTGAAATTTACTACTGCGATCAACAACAGGAATACTCTCAACCCGATGCCTCAATTCCTTTTGCCATTTAAAATGAAAATCTTTTCTTTGCCTAACCGTACTACAGGCACAAATTATTTCCCGCTTCTCTCCAAATTCAAAAGTTACAATTCCCGGAGAAAACAAATCCTCTGAAAAATCATAACCACGCTCTTTTTCTTTAGTGTAAATAAAGTTACGATACCAAACTGGTTCTGGCGTGAAGTTATGCTTTACATTGGTTTGAAAAAACATCGTAGGTAATCCCTTATATGGGGTAAAAGCAAACCCATTCGCCAAACTTTCAATCTCATTGTCTAACGAGGTGTTTTCACGCTGCAATTCATGAAAATCCCTACAAGAAAATAAAGGCCGTAAAATAATTTTGCAGCTACTTTTCCCGTTAGCCGTATATTTAAATAAAATGGTGTTTTCTTCATGAAGCAGCAAGATCTCTTTGACTAAATCCTGAGCGGGAAGCTTGAAGTCCCAAGCCGGGTGAGTAGTAACCTTAAACTCTTCTAAATTACTAAACCCACCATCTTGAAAAAAATCTGGATAAAAATGAGAGGTTAAAAAAAACTTTTTATCGTCATGAACCAGTATCTCTTCGACAGTATTGAGCAATACATATTTATCTGGCAATTCAGAAAGCTTACTAACTAATAGGCCGTGGTATTTACGAGTGTTACAATTTGCGATCGTACTAGAGGCGTATCCACCCAATCCATTAGTCTCTAGCCATTCAACTGACAGTGACTTTTCCAGAGATAATCCTGAATCTTTTTGGTAATGAAAATGCATACTCCCTCATATCTATCAATCAAATACCAGTGATCATCCAAGATAACCATATGATCATTTAGATACTACAACATTACCCTTTATAATGAAAGGTTTTTGTCATAAAAAACAAGGCGTTTGCTTTTATTTCAGAAGGTGCCATTAACTTGTTAAGCATCCGGGCACTAAATCTATTCGTTAATGCGGCAAGTTATCGGCTTCGACTGCCCTGCGACTGGAAACACCACATTGGATTTACGCTTTTGGCGTTTACTTCATTGTGCTAAAAATCCTTCAGCTACTTCGGACCACTAACCTTTGCTTCTCTCTCCAAGGTTAGCAGCGACAGCTAACCTTTACTCTCTATAACCCAAATAGCTTAATAATTTATCATCACTCGTCCAATTAGCCTTAACTTTAATCCAAAGCCGCAAAAAAACCTTACGAGAAAATAAAGTTTCCATATCATGACGCGCTAAAGTACCGATCTTCTTTAAGACCTCTCCATCTTTACCGATGATAATAACCTTCTGTCCCTGACGCTCAACGTAAATGGTGGCAGTAACAAACATCACCTCTTTTTTAAGCTCAATATTATCAATCATAACCGAAAGCGCATAAGGTAACTCCTGCCCTAAAAACCTGGTCAATTTCTCCCTAATAATTTCAGCTGCCAAAAACTTATCATCCCGATCAGTTGCTTGTTCTTTGGGAAAGAAAAATGGATTTTCTGGCAATAATTTTTTTACCACCTCCTCAAGAGAATCAAGATTAGTATCTTCCTGAGCAGATAATGGCACCACTGCTTGAAAATTAAATTTTTCACTAGCAGTCTTTATGTGGCCTAGCAACAAGCTTTTTTGTGGAATTAAATCCACCTTATTGATAACTAAAATTACTGGACACTTCACTTTAGATAAGGCCCGCAAAATAAACTCATCTTCGGTATGCCAAGCCGTACCAGCTACCATAAAAATAATCGCATCAACATCATTTAAAGTGCTTAAAGCAGCTTTATTCATATAGGTATTAAGAGGGCTCTCAGACCTCGAGTGAATGCCTGGAGTATCGACATATATCGCCTGATAGTCACCCTCTGTCTTTATACCCAAAATTTTATGTCGTGTAGTTTGAGCTTTTCGAGCAGTAATACTAATTTTCTTACCTAAAATTTTGTTAAGCAAAGTAGACTTACCAACATTAGGACGCCCTAAAATTGCAACGTAACCCGCATGGGTTTTAAAATGATCGGTCATAGTTTTTCATGTCTCTTAGTTATTAAGAAATTATATGGCGTTAAAATCCAGCCAAAAACCCCTATATTTTCCTTTAGATTAAAGTAGCCAAATGATTATTAGGTCTAATATAGCACACTCACAAAACATAACTGGCCACTTAACTTATTGTTTAATTTTATCTAACATCTTCTGAGCAGCATCACGTTCTGCAATTCGCTTATTTGGTCCCACTCCAAAAGTAGCATCAGCAACATCAGTCACCTTACAAGCAACCGTAAAAATTCTTGAATGCGCCGCCCCAGAAGTATCTGTAACAGTATAAGTTGGCAAAGGCAATTTACGCATTTGTAGCAACTCTTGAAGAGTGGTTTTAGGATCTTTTTTGGCGATCTCAGTAGTATCATTAAGGCGTTTTTCAAACCAAGATAAAACATGATGTTGTGTAACCGTGAAACCACCATCTAGATACATCGCACCTATAATAGCCTCCATCGCATCAGCTAGAATAGACTTTCTACTAGCGCCACCACTACGTCGCTCTCCAGAGCCAAATTTCAAGTCATTACCAATATGCAATTCCCCAGCAAGCTCAGCAAGAACCTCTCCATTAACTAAATTGGCTCTTAAGCGACTAAGCTCACCCTCCCTAATATCCGGATAACGATAAAATAGTTCAGCCGCGATAATAAAGTTTAATACTGCATCTCCAAGAAATTCTAAGCGCTCATTACTAACTTTACCCACACTACGATGACGCAAAGCACGGTCAAGTAATTCCGGATTACAAAAAAGATAACCTAGTCTTTCACAAAGTGTTTTATGTTGCATATTTATTATTTGAGTAGTTCCTAGATACAGCACAACCTTTTGGCAAGCACAATAACATCACCTCTACAATAAGCCACAGGCCATACAATTTAAAATTAACTTTATTGATAAAGACT
>JAHIYS010000130.1 GCA_018814965.1 Gammaproteobacteria bacterium | reverse complement strand
CCGATCTCCGAAAACTCAATCATATGACCCGTGGCATAAGAAAGGAGTACGATATCATTAAGAGCTAAATTTTCTGCGATAGGTTTATTTTGAACTTCCATTTTTGCGGTTAAAAGGAAGCGATCTTCCTCGTAAAACTTCCCGTCTAAAATCTCATTTATCTTAGCAATGTTTTGTGGAGCAATGTCAGTTAGGAATCCTAAATCACCTCGATTTATACCCACCATTGGTAAGTTTTGACGCGCAGCAATGCGTGCTGCACTAAGTATGCTACCATCGCCACCAACCACTATAATTAAGTCGCAAGTATCTTTTAATTTTTCTCGTGAGATTGTTGGGATTTTATGGTTGGTTAGGATCCTTGTGCTATCATGTTCTAAAAAAACATTAATATTTTTTTCTTGAAGATGCTTAACCAATAATGAAAGTGTTTTTGCAGCACTTGTGGTGTGTTGCCGTCCAATTATAGCTATATTTTTGAACTTAAAATTCATAGGGGTAAAATAACACAATTTGCTTTTAAAATATATTCTACAATTACCAAAAACCAGTAAAAGTGGGGTGGGGGTTTAATGCACGGTTTGGATAAGATTGTTGCATTCAGACTAAAATAGTGAAAAAGTTGTGATAGGTGCAGGCTTTAGCCCGCGTTTTTTTGAATTTGATCATAGCGTTATAACGCAGGCTAAAGCCTGCGCCTGCCTTAAAATTTTAGAATGCAACATTCTTATAAAGGGTCCGTTGCAATATGAAATTTTTAAAATCTGGATCCCGCGGTCAAACCGCGGGACGACAATTATTAAGGGCTGTCGCCCCGTTGAAAAACTGGGCCCAGGGAAAATAGGCAAAAAGTTTCAGATTGCAACAGAGCCATAAAGTGTTTTGAATGGGTTGGGTATTTATAATTTGTGATGGCTTGGTTGTGAAGTGTGTCGATGATTGCTTTGGGGGGATTGATTCTGTGAGATTTTAAGCCAATAGCCGTGGTCTTTTTGGGATTACGATCAATCAAAGATATGTTAAGGAAAAGCTCATATTTTAAACTATAGGGTTGCTTCTTCTTCAGTATCTTGAATAATTGGGATATTGTTTGCGCGGGCTTGATCGATCCGCTCTCTGGTTTGTTTTCCAGGTTTAAAATGAGGAGCATACTTATGGATGGTTACCACCTTTTCGCCAGTGCGAGGGTTGTGGGCATTGCGAGATGGTCTATAGTGCAACGAAAAGCTACCGAAGCCGCGAATTTCGATCCTGCCATTTTTTTCTAGAGTTTCACTCATATGCTCTAGAACCTGATTTATGCCTAATTCTACATCTTTTTCAGGCAATTGCTGAAATTTATTGATGATACGCGTGATAAGCTCAGATTTAACCATAAAAACCCTTTAGAACGTAATTTTTAACTGTTTTTTGTATTATACTCAATTTTAATGCCTAGTCATCATTTTTATGATATTTTTCTTATTGTTGCCAGGAATTAAATGTAAAAAAGACAATCTGGATCTTTCTTTTTGGATTGTTTTTATTAAATTGTTAGTAAATATAGTCGAATGATGATGAAAAACAAATTAATAAACAATGTGTTAGGAGTGTTTTTCCTGGTATTGGTAACTACAGTTTTTGCTGGGACAGTAATAGATCAGTCTCTGAGTGAAACTATACAAACGTCCACTATCGTGGCGCCAGAATCACAATCTCGGGCGCCATTACCAGCACAAGTGCAACCTTCTACGCCATACATGGTTGAAGTGCTTGTGGATGATTATGGTAATGCTTCTCGTAAGAAAACCTTTATCGATTCTCTGGGGTTAATGTTGGTTCGTACTAGCAATGATCCCAAAGTTATTGAGTTGCCGGCAATTAAAGAGGCGCTTTCTAAGCCAGAGATTTATATAAAACAATTTAACTATATAAGTAAAACCGTTGCTCCCAAGATTCCAAGTCTTTTTTTGCAAATAAAATTTGATCCTAAAGCTATTTCTCAGTTACTTAAGAGATCATCCAATATCAGGTGGATTAAAAGTAAGCCATCGGTTTTAGTGTGGTTAGCGCAAGATATGGGAAGAGGGAAAATTTTGGTGGATGAAGGTAGTGATGGTAAGTTAACGCAGGTTATTAAAAAAAGAGCCCAAGAATTAGAGACCCATCTTATGTTTCCAATGTGGGATCTGCAAGATATAAATGGAGTAAAACCCCAAGATATTTGTCACTTTAATATTGATGCGATCAAAGCGGCTTCTCTTAGATATAGCGCTTCTTCAATTGCTATCGGTTGTGTTAAACAATCTATTTTGGGCGGCATTTGGTCAACTCAATGGTTCTTACTTCAGGGGGCTAAAAGTGATAATTTAAGTTTTATTGGGGATAGTGCCGATAGTGTGCTGGTTCAAGCTATGCAAGATATGTCTAGTAAAGTTAACGATGTTACAACCCGTGTGGTTGGGAAAGATGCAAAAGTTGTATTACGTATTGTTAATGTTAATGGTTTAGATCAATATAATGAAGTAATACGGTATTTACAAACTTTTGGTAAAGTAGTAACTCAAGTAGATTTGATGAATATAAATTCTACAGATATTGAATTGTCTATAAGTGTGGTGGGTGGTCAGCAGGCATTATTAAATATTCTTAGTATGCATAATAGATTAATACCAAATCCAGATGTTACAATTTCACCTCCTGGAATTGATTTAGATTATAAATGGGTTACGTTAGATAATGAAAAATCTCAAGCAGATAGCATTAGACCTTTGTCTTAAAGATACTGCAAGTTTCGCCAATTTTTTTGTTGGTAGTAATGTGCAATTAGTTAAGGTTTTAGGCGATTTATATGCTAATACTACATCTAGTTTTGTTTATTTTTGGGGAAATGATGGTGCGGGTAAAAGCCATCTGCTTAGTGCATTGTGTCAATCATTTGGCGAGCATGATTTATCTGCTGCTTATTTGCCGCTTGAAGACATAGAGCAGTTTAGCTTAAAAATGCTTGATGATTTAGAGATGCTTGATTTGCTTTGTATTGATGATCTTAATTTGATTGCGGGTAATTCAGAGTGGGAGGAGAAGATTTTCCATTGTTTTAATAAAATGATAGCGTGTAATAAAAGAGTAGTTATTACTGCTAATGTAGCGCCACCCCTGTTGTTGCTGAAACTTTTAGATTTAAAATCGCGGATGATGGGCGGTTTAATTTTTTCATTACAAGCTTTAAGTGATGAGGAAAAGGTTTCTGGGTTAAAATTGCGCGCCAAATTACGTGGTCTTGAATTACCTGATATAGCAGCACATTTTTTATTGAATCATTATAAGCGTGATTCCAAGAATTTATTTGCAGTGCTTGAAAAGTTGGATAAGGCCGCTCTTGCAGCGCAAAGAAAATTGACGATACCTTTTATTAAAGATGTTTTAGATCAGGACAATTAATTTTCATACGAAAATGAGGTGGATATGCAAAAACATGCGAAACAGATTTATATGACAGCAGATTTACTTGCGGGTAAGGTTGCGCTTGATTCTATAGTTACGGTTTGTGGCTGGGTACGTACCCGGCGTGATTCTAAGGCAGGAGTGTCGTTTATTGCTTTAAGTGATGGTTCTGGATTTAAGCCAATACAAGTAGTAGCTGCTAGTACACTCGCAAATTATAAAGATGAGATTTTAAAATTGACCACGGGATGTGCTATTAATGTTATTGGAAAATTAATTCAATCTCCGGCCCAAGGCCAAGATGTAGAGCTGCAAGCGGAAACTATTGAAGTTACAGGTTGGGTTGAGGATCCTGATACTTACCCCATCTCTCCTAAATATCATACTCTTGAATATCTGCGCGAATATGCGCACCTAAGGCCACGGACTAATGTTATTGGAGCTGTTACTCGGGTTAGGCATTGTCTTTCGATGGCTATTCATAGGTTTTTTCATGAGCGTGGTTTTTATTGGATCCATACCCCGATTATTACTTCTAGTGATTGCGAGGGAGCTGGGCAAATGCTTCGGGTTACTTCTTTGGATCTAGAGAAAATTCCTTTAAAACCAGATGGAAAAATTGATTTTGGCAAAGAGTTTTTTGCGCGAGAAACCTTTTTGACTGTATCTGGCCAGTTGAATCTTGAGGCATATTGTGAGGCTCTAACTAAGGTATATACATTTGGTCCAACCTTCCGTGCTGAAAACTCAAATACTAGTCTACATCTTGCAGAATTTTGGATGGTTGAGCCAGAGATTGCTTTTGCAGATCTTAATGATAATGCTAGTTTGGCTGCTGATATGATCCGTTATTTAGCTAAAGCGGTGCTTGATGAGCGTAAAGATGATATGCAATTTTTTGCCGAAAGGATTGATAAAGATTGTATAAATCGTTTGAAAAAAATAGTAAATAGTGAATTTGTTCGTATGGAATATACTGAGGCAGTAGAGCATTTAAAGAAAGCTAAGAAAAAATTTGAATTTCCTGTTGGGTGGGGTTTGGATTTGCAATCTGAACATGAGCGTTACTTAACTGAAGAATTAATTCATGGCCCAGTTGTTTTAATGAATTATCCTAAAGAGATAAAAAGTTTTTATATGCGGATGAATGATGATGGTAAAACCGTTGCCGCCATGGATGTTTTAGTTCCTGGAATAGGTGAGATTATCGGAGGCAGTCAACGCGAGGAACGTTATGACGTTATCTGCGCGCGCATGGATGAGCTGGGATTGAATAAAGAGATTTATAAGTGGTATTTAGACTTGCGTCGTTATGGTAGCGTACCTCATTCTGGTTATGGTTTGGGATTAGAGAGAATGATTATGTATGTCACGGGGATCCAAAATATTCGTGATACAATCCCATTTCCTAGGGTATCGCGACATGCTGAGTATTAAAGCAAGTATTTGAAAATCTAATTAAATGTTGCCAGATTTTGGTTTATATATTGTTTTGTTAAGCCTGCACTTTTGATTTGTAATCTAATTTTAGATTAATTATTTTTTACATAAATAGACTTGAGGTATATGGGTAGACTTTTAGTTTTAATTTTTATTTTGATTTGGTCAACTGTTGGTTATGGACTAACTTTTAATTTGCCCAAGGGTAGCGATGCTCTTGTGGGTGAGGTTAAGGTTGCTCAGGTAAGGAATGAAGAGGATTTTTCTGATGTTGCGATGCGCTTTGATGTTGGTTATTACGAGATATTTGAAGCAAATCCCGGCGTTGATCCTGATGATACTCCAGTCAACACCGTTTTGATTGTCCCTACGCAATATATTCTACCTTCGGAATTACAAAAAGACACCATGGTGATTAATTTGGCTGAGATGCGTCTTTATTATCGACCACAAAAAGGAAATAAAGTTTATATTTTCCCAGTTGGAATTGGCAAAGAGGATTGGGAAACACCGCTTGGCAGGATGACGATAGTAGAGAAGAAGAAAAATCCAACATGGATCGTGCCTGATTCAATTTATAATTTTAGAAAATCAATTGGGGATAAGATTGATCGTATTTTTCCTCCAGGTCCCGATAATCCATTGGGTAAATACGCTTTACGCTTGTCGTTGAGGAAGTTTTTAATTCATGGTACTAACATACCAGCAGGTGTCGGGAGAAGGAGTACTGCAGGGTGTATCCGTCTTTATGAGAAGGATATTGAGCAGCTTTATCATTTGGTAACTATTGGTACAAAAGTGGTTATTATAAATAAACCTTATAAAACAGGTTGGTTGGGAAAAAAACTGTATTTAGAGGCGCATATGCCGTTGTTTGAGCAGAGGATTACGATGGGTGATGATGTTAAGCCGGTTTTAGATCTAGTTTCCCGCGCCACTAAACGTCTTAATATAAAGGTTAATTGGGGGCAGGTTAGCAAAATTGCAAAAGAACATCTTACTGTGCCTAGACCAATTAATTAATCTTATCTTAATATTTCTCGTATATAATTATATGTAGCTATTAATATTATCTTATGAGTCTGAAGCTAGTCTTTTTGTTTTGTTGGCTAAAGTCCCATTTTTGTTGTATCGGCGAAAATCCACTATTTTAATAGGCATTTTTCCCGAAGGGATAAATATAACAGCCCAGACTAAGCCTCGCGTTGTGTGCGAGGCGCGGGGCTGGGTGATGAACATAGATGAATTTAAGCTCGTAGAGCGAAATAAGATTCTTTAGTTTTGGATTTTTTCTCAGCAGTCTATTTCGCTCTATGAGCTTTTAATTCAATTTCAATTATACCAGCCCTGCACCGCACAAACTGCGTGCGACTTAGACTGGGCTAGTATATTTAGCTTCTTCGAAGCTCGTTAATGTTAAAAAAATTAAGGCTAAGAAATTGTTATTAAACCTGAACCAAGAACTTTAAAACAAATATATTTACTCAATGCTTTTTAAGGCAATACATCTTGGCAACGAATTATGTGACTCTTACAGCAATGACGCTTTGAGGGATGATTGCTGTGCTAACATCTATGTATGTCATTGCGAGCCGAAGGCGAAGCAATCTCAATGGATGCTGCTAAAACCTCTTTGTGTAAATAAGAAATTATATCGTTTAGAGGATTAAAGAGCCTGCCAAAATCTACTTTTTTGTCATACTAATGAAAGTCATCATTTTTGTCGTGTCGGCAAAAGTCCTTATTTTTGCTGCACCTATGAAACCCCCTTCTTGTCATACCGGCGAAAGCCGGTATCCAAAAAATTCAATAAATTAGCCAAAGCGGTAATGTAGAAATTTTTTGATTTAGTGAGCCTATTAATGATTCATTGGATTCTGATTTTAAGTATAGCTTTAAAAGGCTAGATTCGTTATTATTTGGGTTGAAATTTTGGGGATTAACTATAAAAAGGTGATTTAATGACAATTAAAGGTTCAAAAACAGAAAAAAATATACTGACCGCTTTTGCAGGGGAATCCCAAGCACGTAACCGTTATACCTATGCAGCTGCCAAAGCTAAAAAAGAGGGGTATGTTCAGATATCTAAAATATTTGAAGAGACAGCTAGTCAAGAAAAAGAGCATGCTAAACGGTTATTTAAGCTGCTTGAGGGCGGTGAAGTAGAGATTAGTGGATCTTTTCCAGCAGGACAAATATTATCAACCGAAGAGAATTTAAGAAATGCTGCAAGTGGTGAAAACCATGAGTATAAAGAGATGTATCCTGATTTTGCAAAGATAGCTCGTGAGGAAGGTTTTGACGAGATAGCTGATATATTTATGGCAATAGCTGTTGCTGAAAAGCAGCATGAAAGAAGGTTTTTAGCATTGGCAGATAATATTGCTGCAGGAAAAGTCTTTAAAAAGGATAAGGTTGTTGTTTGGCGTTGTCAAAATTGTGGCTATCTTCATGAGGGAGAGGAAGCTCCAGAGGATTGTCCAGCATGTGATCACCCACAGGCTCATTTTGAAATATTAGCAGAGAACTGGTAAAAATATTGCGGATGATAAGTGCTTCCTTCAATTTAGGGTGGTGCGGATTCGATCTGTCAATGCTAACCAATTAAGTAAAGTCGAGGCGGCACAGCTAAACAGCTATGCCGCCTTTTGTTTTTTTTAGTTATTTTTCTTAATAGCATCAACAAAATTCAATAGTTCAGTTTTAAGATCCCCTTTTTTTATTTTACTATCGATAAATGAACTGGTTGCGATTGGGGTCAGACCAGATAGTTTTCCCATGTGGGAAAAAGCGTGTTTATCGCCACAGCCACCCATTGTGGCAAAAAAAGCAACTTTTTTTAGATTTTGTTTGTTTTTTTCAATAAAAGCTCTAATCGGGTTAGACATGGTCCAGGCCCAGATAGGGGTTCCAATAATTACTAAATCATAATCGTTTAGCTGATGTTTTAGATCATTGATGGGAGCGCTTTTTTTGAGCATTGCATCTTTGCCAGCTATAAGCATGCTGATGATGCCGCTTTTTGGTTTGGATTCAGTTAATTCTTCAGTATCGGCCTTTAAATTTTGTGCCAGGATCTCGGCGACAATTTTTGTATTGCCTGTTTTTGAATAGTAAACTATTAAAGTTTTCATATGTGGCTCCTGTTTTTATGGGTGAGTTTTTTGTTTGGTTTTGGCTCAAGAAATGATGGTTTATAGTCTTTATTGGTTATGGATTTATAAAAAGGATAAGTATATTGGTTAAAGCTTTTTACTTTTTTCCATGCTCTGATTGCATTGCTTAAAGTTTTTTCTTTTTCATTGGCAAAGAAGTCTCTGATAAAAATATTATACTTAAACTGTTTGCCGATTTTTGTTTTGTAGCTGGGTTGTTTCTTTTTCGCTTCTTCTTTGAGCCAGCCTTTAACCAGGTCGCTATAAGTTAATTTTTTACCTATTAAATTATTTTTATTGGTAAATTGTCTTACCAAATATCGCCAAAGTTTT
>JAHIYS010000129.1 GCA_018814965.1 Gammaproteobacteria bacterium | reverse complement strand
TATGAAATATCCGGGTTAAGCTTTCTTTAATTTTTGATGGTATAATACCTTTTTGAACAAGATTAGAGACTTTTATGAATAAAAAAGCATCTCTTTTTTTACAAATACTATCGTTCTTAGTATTTGCCTTATCAAGCACTACATTTGCTAAAAACACTGTTTATTTTTTAACTATGGGTAGCTTTGAAGATTTACAAAAAAACTTAAAAGAACTAGATCATAAACAACGAGAAAGACAAATACAAAACCTAATTAATCTAGGGGTATTATTTGAAGCAACCAATTATTTGGCATCTAATTCCCCAGAGACTCATGAACATTCCAGCAGTTTATTAAATGCACTAGATTTAAGCCCTCCAAGAAGAGTTCTTCCCCAAGAACAGCATATTAGACTAGTTATGGCGCCCATAAACACAAACTCACGCGATCAATTTATGCTCCTTACGCTAGACAGAGTCGATATAGCGACAACTGTTATAAGATTCTCACACAACGAAGAAAGCCGTTCAAACTTAAGAAACCTTAATGGCTTTATTCAAAACAACGATATCCAATATTCTAACCTTATAAACACCAACATGATTAAAGATGGCGCCGATGAATCATTCATATCATCAAGAAATATAGAACCATTAGAATTAATATACTACACATATACTCAAAGACATTTTAGCCTTGAGCAAAATATCCTCCCTATGGCACAAGCCAATAGTTTTCAAGAATCGGTGATGGCAATGGATATTGATAACCCTGTTGCATACTTTAATAATCCTACGGCACAATTCTAAACAAACAGTTTTTATTAACCTGTTGAACAAATATTAATCAATGAACATATTCATTCCCAATTACCTGGCTATCTTAACCACAAATAGGCCATACAAGCTGACAACATATTTAATCAAAACACCCTTTAAAAAAAAAAAATTAATTGGGTATATTGGCTGAATTATTTAGCAAACCAAGGAATCCAATAATGACTAAGCGACACTTGTCTTCATATTTAGTAATAACCTTTTTATTTCTTACTTTATCAAATACGGTTTTTGGTAATAACCAACAAGTATACTTACTAAAAAATATAAGCATACAAAAGTTACAGGGATTAAAAACACGAAATCCTGGATCCTGGAATAACCACATAAATGACCTCTTAGCCAACCAAAATCTTATTGAAGTAACACCAGAACTGGCTAGAGAAGAATTTAACATAGAATGGATGGATAATTACGACACATCTCTAAAAGAATCGAGAGCTGCAAATCAAATAGAAATAAACTCCTTAACTTACTCCTTCTCGAATCCAACTCACTCTCAACCTGCACATCCAGATCAACAACAACTACCAAGATTACTAATTGTTAATATGGGAGAAGAAGTTGGATATGGGTTATTTGCGCTTGATGACATAGAAGAGAGCCATATGATAACAGAATATACTGGCGAGCTTATTTCAGATGACAATACTTATCAAAGAATTCAAAATAGAACTTATATAATATGTCCATATTGTGAAATAGAATCAGGATTTTTAGCGATAGATTCTAGGAAATCTGGTGGAGCAAGCCGTTTTGTACAACATCTACCAGAACAGCAAACTATAGAAAGATATTTTTTTAGAGAAAATTTAAACCCAACAGATATAGCTACTGCCAATTCATTACCATATACAACACAAAATGGTCGTATTTTTTTACAAGCCACGAGAAGAATTAATGCCCTTGAACAGATTGGCACAGAATATTGGCCTAGATACCCCTGGGAAATACAACCACATCTCTTTTATCATACCGGAAACATTATTCTGAGAGGATTATATGATTCTCCACAAAATAGCCCCTCCATAAGGATCGCACCTATGCTGCCGAATATAACCACCATTGAAAATACAACTCAAGATGAATCCCAAGCTTCGATTTATTATTTACCAGCATTTTTAGATTCCATTTAGTGGCAATCCAGATATATCATAATTTGGCACCAAAGTTTACTCTGGCAGAGATATCGCAAAAGATTGCTTCGTCGCTGCGCTTCTCGCAATGACAGCAAAAATCAGACATTGCTTGCTTCGTTGCGGCGCTTCTTGTTATGGCAAAAATCAAACATTGCTTGCTTAGTCACCACGCTTCTTGTAATGAAGACAAAAAACTTAAATTTCAAAAATCCTAATTAATGACAGCAAAAAGTCATATTTTGGCAGCCCCATTAAAGATAAAAAAAATAGCCCCAAAAGGGGCTATTTTAATTTTATACAACTTTATCTTATGCAGCAGAAGCAGCATCAGCTGCAGCTTCTTTGATACTTAATCTAACTTTGCCCATACGATCAACTTCAATAACCTTAACAGTTACCTCTTGACCCTCTGTTAGATAATCACGAACATCATTCACTCTCTTGGCATCGATTTGTGAAATATGAACCAAACCATCTTTATTAGGAAGAATTGACACTACCGCACCAAAATCCATAATCTTGGTAACTTTACCAGTATAGATTTTACCAACTTCAACATCTGCGGTTATAGCCTCAATCCGTCTCTTTGCTTCAGCTGCTGCAGCTTTATCAGCCGATGCAATCATAACTGTGCCATCATCTTTAACTTCAATACTAGCTCCAGTTTCTTCTACAAGAGCACGAATAACCACCCCACCCTTACCAATAATGTCCCGAATTTTATCTGGGTTAACTTTAATGGTGGTAATACGTGGCGCAAAATCAGAAATATCATCACGTGGTGCAGCTAAATTAGAATGCATCAAGTTGAAAATATGCAATCTTGCATCTTTTGCTTGAGCAAGAGCGATCTGCATAATCTCTTCGGTGATCCCATCAATTTTGATATCCATTTGTAAAGCTGTAATACCATCAGATGTACCTGCAACTTTAAAATCCATATCGCCAAGATGATCTTCATCACCCAAAATATCTGTCAAAACTGCGAAGCGATCATCATCTTTAATAAGACCCATTGCGATACCAGCAACTGGCGCCTTAATAGGCACCCCAGCATCCATCAAAGCAAGACTTGCTCCGCATACTGATGCCATAGAACTAGAACCATTAGATTCTGTAACCTCGGAAACCACCCGAACAACATAGGGGAAAGCCTCTTTATCTGGCATAACTGCTAGCAAAGCTCGTTTAGCTAAAGTTCCATGACCAATTTCGCGGCGGCGTGGACTACCAACCATCCCCACTTCACCAGTACAATATGGAGGGAAGTTATAATGCAACATAAATCTTTCTTTACTTTCCCCAGCAGGAACATCGATAATTTGAGCATCTTTTTCAGTACTTAAGGTTGCAACTACCAATGCTTGTGTTTCACCACGAGTAAAGATTGATGAACCATGAGCACGAGGCAATAATCCCAAACCAATATCTATTGGTCTTACTGTTTTTTTATCCCGTCCATCAATACGAGGAAGATCTGATAAAATTCTACCACGCACTATTTGGCGCTCAAGATCATAGATAATATCTGTTATTTGATCTTTGTTATCACCTTCTGAATTTATAAAGCTATCAACTATAGCTTTACGAACTTCTTCCAACTTGACCACACGTTTTTGTTTATCAGTAAACTCATAAGAGGCTATTAAACCAGCTTCAGCAGCACTCTTAACTTTATTAACCAAATCTTGATCAACTTCTACTGATTTGAATTCCCACTTAGCCTTACCTGATTCTTGAGCAAACTCTTTAATAGCATTGATCACTACTTGCATCTCTCTATGACCAAACATCACCGCACCAAGCATCGCTTTTTCAGATAGCTCTTTGGCTTCAGATTCAACCATCAAGATTGCTTTTTCACTACCAGCCACCATCAAGTCTAACTCTGAATCTTTCAATTCCAAAACAGTAGGATTAAGCAAATAATCACCATCTTTATAACCTACTCGAGCACAAGCAAGTGGTCCATTAAAAGGGATCCCGGAAATCTCTATCGCCGCCGCAGCACCAATTAAAGCTGGAACATCAGGTAAAATATTTGGATCGAGAGACATCACGGTTGCGACTACTTGGACATCATTAGTAAATCCATCAGGAAATGATGGACGAAGTGGTCGATCAATCAAACGTGAAGTTAAAGTTTCTTGGATACTTGGTCGACCTTCTCGCTTGAAGAAGCCACCAGGTAATTTACCATTGGCATAATAACGCTCTTGGTAATTTACGGTTAAGGGGAAAAAGTCCCGCCCCGCTCTAGGCTCTCTCTCTGCAACTACAGTTACTAGAACTACAGTATCTCCCATACTAACCATAACAGCACCGGTTGCTTGCCGTGCAATAGCACCAGTTTCCAAAGTAACGGTTTGATTACCGTATTGAAAAGATTTTTTAATTTTCATTATAAATTTATTCCCTAAACATGTGTGTAATTAATAGCAAAACTACGTCTAGTTCTAATCAAATTAGTACTATAAATAAATTCTGTATTCTTTGAGTTTTAACCGCGCAAACCCAAACGCGCAACGACGCTTTTATATCTTTCAACGTCTTTACCTTTTAAATAATCAAGTAGTTTTCGACGTAAATTAACCTTACGAATTAGACCACGACGAGAATGGTGATCTTTAACATGAGATTTAAAATGGTCAGTAAGCTGATTGATATCTTTGGTCAAAAGTGCTACTTGCACCTCTGGCGATCCAGTATCTCCATCAGCTAACCCATATTCTTTAACAATTGTTGCCTTTAAGGCAGGTGATAATGACATAAAACCTCTCTTTATTTTAATTTAACGTAATAATGCGCAAAATCTGGGGAACGTATATGGGACAAAGCCATGAACTGAAATACGCTGCGCTTAACCCGCGCCAACCGCTGTCATTCGCAGAAGGCTACCTAAAGCTTAAATTTGAAAGTTACAGGCTACTGCGCGATTTAATTAGAGAATCTAGTAATTTCTTTTGAAAATTCTTCCCAACCAACCTATCTAGAAAAAATTTCCAAAAGAAAATTGCTATCTTCAATAATATTGCCGCAAATTGACTCCAACCACCAAACTCAAACTTATAAATAAGTTAACACTTTTATATCAAAGATTCTATCAATATTTTAGGACAACTCCCCCAAATCTGTGTAATTGAATGAATATTCATGCAACTACACCACAAAAAATATGAGGGAGTTATAAACCTAAATACTACTCACCATCATTGCCTATAGCATCAACTGGGCAATTAGATAATGCGTTCTCGCATAAAACGATCCCTTCATCAGAACCAGGCTGAGCTTTAACATAAAAACCCCCTGTTTCACTATCTTCTGCAAAAAAATCTCCAGCAATATCAACACATTGCCCGCAACTAATGCAATTTGTATCTACATAATATTTACCAGAAACATTTTTTGCTGATTTTGCATTTTTATCCGCCATATTTATCACTCCTATTACTATTTAATTTTAAAAGGATATTACATTAAATAACAACCACATAATACCCGTTTTTGTTACAAATACACAACAACTTCAACTAAATTTAAGACCTCACCATCTTACGTGGAGAAACTTTTCCATCTAACATAACCTCACCCACACCCAAAAATTTACCCTTCTTGTTTTTTAGCTGAACCCAGCCAGATGTTGGAGCCCCAGAAATTAATATAGCTTGGCCTAAAGATACGTAATAAGCCATATCATCCGTTAAAACCGCATCTGGCATACCTACCAGCATTGATTCTATTGGCAATAAAAACTTATCCATTTCTTTATAATCACCAGTTTTGGCTAATTCTTTTAATTTATCCATTGGAACCATCTGCTTTGCTTGATATGGGCCAGCAGCCAACCTTCTTAAAGCAACAACATGGGCACCACACCCTAAAGCTTCACCGATATCAACAATCAAAGTACGTACATAGGAGCCCTTGCTACAATATATTTCAAATTCAGCTAACTTATCATTAAAACTTAACAACTCTAATTTATAAACATTAATCTCGCGGGGAGCTCTCTCAACCTCAATCCCTTGTCGCGCAAGCTTATATAATGGTTGTCCTTTATGCTTAATTGCAGAATACATGGGGGGTATTTGAGATATTTTACCGCGAAATTGCGGCAAGATTTTTTCAAAAGACTTTGTGGTTATCCCCTTAACCTCTCTAGTTTCGATAATCTCATTTTCCGCATCACCGCTTGCTGTTGTTTCTCCTAGCTTGCCGGTTACAAGATAATGTTTATTAGCCTCAAGCAAAAATTGAGAAAACTTAGTTGCCTCACCAAAACAAATCGGCAACATTCCACTAGCACCAGGATCAAGACTTCCAGTATGGCCAGCTTTATTTGCATTAAATAGCTTTTTAACTATTTGGAGAGCTTCGTTAGAGGAAAGACCAACCGGCTTATCTAGCAATAAAATTCCATTGAGTTTACGTTTCATGATTAAAATTAAATAGTTGGAGAATTATTCATGATGTTTTTTTTCATCATCAGCGATAGCAGAATCAATTAGATCAGAAAGAGCCCTGCTACGCTCAATGGATTCATCATGAATAAAATTTAAACGCGGAGTTAAACGTAAATTTACGTCATTCGCAAGTGATTTTCGTAAATGCTTGGACTCACTTTGCAACATGTTTTTAGCTGCCTCAACATCTAGCCCCTCAAAAACACTAAAAAACACCTTAGCCATCGATAGATCCGGAGCAACATCTACTGCGGTTATGCTGACTTTATTTAAAATTGATTGCCGAGGGTAATTCAATAAAAGCTTACCCAGCTCACGTTGAATTGAATCTTCAATCCGTTTTTTTCGATTTTGATTTGGCATAGCTTTAATTATAACAATTTAATCTTAAAACGCTATTATTAATTTTAATCTCTTGATGTGCCGCTATTAATATAGAGATGTTGTAATCCGAAATTTTTTGCTATTTTTCTTTGGGCCTGAGTTTTTCAACTCAGTGACAGATCTTGAAGACTGTCGTCGTACGCCGAAGACCACAAGATCCAAGATGCAAGATTTTTAGATTACAACAGTTACTTAATCTAAAATAGTCCTATCACAAACACGGCCGCCAACAAGCATAATAATCAATAATTCATTCTATAAGAGCTGGGCTTATAACAAACTTTAGGGGTCTGCGTTTTAATAACGATATAATTTCAATAATTATCCATTGGTAAACAACATACACCTGAGCTATCGGAATATCGAAAAAATACTTGGAAATGGCGACGTAAAAATTAATCGCACCACCATTGCTAGAAAAATAACCTAGAAAAGATCAGTCCACTTGAACAGAAAAATGGACAACACCTAGTTTTAAATACCTATCCACCAAAGTTATCTTCGTATCAAATCAATTACCAACTAGTTGTTGCTTCGCTAGCTGCGCAGCTGACGTCTTAGGATAGATCTTAATTACTTTATTTAACTCTTTTTTTGCCTGCTCATCTCGACCCTGATTTTGATGAACCAAAGCCAGCTTGAGCATTGCATCGGCAACCCGTTTAGATTTAGAATACTTATCAACTACTACTTTAAATTCCTCTTCAGCAGCGTCGTAGTTTTTCTGTAAGAAATTAATCTCTCCCAACCAATAATGAGCGTTTGCCACATATACACCCTTAGGATATTTCTTCAAATAGTCTCGCAGCTCATTTACACTCTCATGCTTTTTATCTGGTAATAAATCAATAGCTGCCTGATACATTTGCTGTTCTTTAAGAAAAGCATTATCGGCAGTTGCTGGGGCTGGTTGCAAACTATCATTTTTTTCCAATTCATTACCAGCAAAAGCTCCTGCCACATTACTTGCTGTAGCCGGCACAATAGTTGCATCCTGCATCAGTGAGCTAGAACTGTTAACAGAAGCAACTGAAGCAGCAGCTATGGAATCAGGAGCAACTGTCGCCTTTGGCACCCCTGGTTTATTGGTTTCTAAGCGTCGATTTAAATCTTGATAAAACTCTTTGATCTGCGTATTTAATTGCTCAATTTGATGAGTCTGGCTCTCAAGTTGGCCATTTAATCTTTGTAAATTTTGCTGCAATTCTTCAATCTTGCTGGATAAGTTTTGCCCATTAATATTATTTACTTGTTGTTCTAACCTATTAATACGCTGCTCTACACTGAAATTAGTTCTAGTAGCAGCAGGAGCGGAAAACCCCTCTGTAGTTTGTGCTGGAAATGATTGAGCAGACTCTTTGCCTATACTTGTTGAATAATCGACAACTGGTGCATCGGCAAACACAGATGTTATCATCAACCCTAAAAATAATCCGCTTACAATTTTTTTCATATAACACCATTAAAAGTTAAAACTAATTAATATTTATAAACTATTTGCGTAGTTACATTACGCACCTTCCTCAGCCCTACACAACGAACCTGCTGCAATCCGAATTTAATGTTAAAAAATCATTCTATTAAAGTCAGATTGCAACAAGCCTTCAACACAAGGCACCAGTCAGCACAAGCGCAACAGATCACAAAAAATAGTCAATCTATATCCAGCTAAAACAGCCCATATATAAGATAACAAAACTCTATTTTGATTCGTAAATCAAATCTGTTCTTCTATTTTGGCTATGAGCATCCTCATCATGTCCAAAAGCTATTGGTTTTTCTTTGCCGTAGCTAATCATAACAATCTGAGCATTACTAACACCTTGTTGCTTTAAAACTTCGGCAACAGCTTTAGCACGCTTCCAACCTAAAGCAATATTATACTCTCTACTGCCACGTTCATCTGCATTACCTTCGAGACGAACCTTGGCGCTTGGGTGAGCAATTAAATAATTGGCTTGAACATTGATTGATTCAATATCCTCTTGATTGACACTGTATTTATCAAAACCAAAACGATAGGATTGGTTATATGGAGCCTTTAAACGGTTAGCATCAGAAAAACCATACTCACCAAAACTATCTTGATCACCTAAACCAGAAGTTTGCGTACCATCTTGAACAGAACCCCTCTTAGATTTAAAAGAACTACAACCACCTAACACACTAAAAGAAAACAAAACCACCACCAATAAATGTAACTTTTTCATCTTAATCTTCTCCATAATAAAATTCTAATTTAAAAAAGGTGACCACGCTGGTTCTTGCACCGCACCATCACCTGCAGGTAATAATAATTTAACTCTCCCATCAATAGAAACTTCTGCCAACATACCGCGACCATTACTGTTAGTAGCGTAAACAACCATCTTACCATTAGGAGCCATACTAGGCGACTCATTAAGCCCCGAACGCGTTAATAACATTACTCGATTAGACTTTAAATCCTCATACGCAATACTAAACATTTCCCCATCCCGATGCAACATCACAATACCATCGCCTTTAGGTGCAAATGACGCTCGCGCATTATAGGGACCATTAAAAGTTATACGATCAATTTTTTTACTATCAATATTGACTCGATAAATTTGTGGTCCACCACCTCGATTTGAAGTGAAAATTAGAGACTTACCATCCGGATCCCAATTAGGCTCGGTATCTAAACACCAACCATCGGTTAAACGCTCTAAAGTTTTCGTTGCTAAGTCTAAAACATAAATTTTAGGGTATCCGGTTTGCGTAAGAACTAAAGCCATTTTCCTGCCATCTGGGGACCATGCTGGAGCTCCGTTAATCCCAGGGAACTTAGCCAAAACCTCCCTCTGACCTGTAGCAACATCTTGAATATAGATTGCTGCCCTATGACCCTCAAATGAGACATAAGCGATCTTTTTACCATCAGGGGACCATGCTGGAGACATAAGAGGAAACCGTGAAACTAATAAGGTATGGGTGTTAAATCCATCGCTATCTGCAACCTGAAGGTTATGCCTAGAGATCCGCCCTTGCCGTTTAACTAAAACATAAGCAATTTTAGTAGAAAACACCCCTCGATCCCCAGTTAATTGCTGATAAATAATATCACTAATATGATGCGCTAATTTACGTAGTTGCTCTTTTTTAACCTTAAACTCTTTTTCGAATAATTTGTTTTTGTTGTAAACATCAAAAAGTCTAAAAGTTACTGTAAATTGTCCCCAACCAGTTGACCTAATTTGACCAGTTACCACCGCCTCAATTTTCTGCGCACGCCAAGCTTCAAAATTAGCCTCACCAGCGACTGGCACAGCAGCGCTTACCAAACGAAAACGGCCGCTATTTTTTAAATCATTGCTAACAACTTTAGTAATGCGATAACTGTCTTCAACAATACTCTCTTCACCAATAAAGGAAGAAATTGCTACTGGCATAGCATTATCAACCCCTTGAGTAAGTTCAAGCTCTAATGCAGCAAAAACACTGCTGGTCAGAAACAACAAACTGATCACTAACATTCTACATAGCTTTTTCATATTCAAATACCTTAAAAATAACATCGTATTAATTATTTTTTATAATAGAAATTTTCAACCACCAACTATTCCCTCAGGCCTAAATGTTAGTTTGATGGCACGCATCTCATCAAACAATTTAGGATCGTCTGGCACTGGCAAAGGGGAAGCTTTCAAAACTGCAGCTTGAGACGAACGATCTAAAACCAGATTGCCGCTACTACCAATTAATTTTACATCAAGAACCAGTCCCCCAGGCGCAACATTGATTAGCAACTGACAAAAATCCCCACTTACCACCCCCTCAGGAACA
The DNA here is from genome assembly GCA_018814965.1 of Gammaproteobacteria bacterium. Taxonomy (GTDB): domain Bacteria; phylum Pseudomonadota; class Gammaproteobacteria; order UBA9339; family UBA9339; genus UBA9339. The sequence goes on along the minus strand of JAHIYS010000129.1, from coordinate 10,966 downwards.
ATCCAATTAGAAGAAATAGACTGAATAATCATGGCCTTATGCTTATCCATGGCGCCAGACATAAGCCCTCCATGCTCTTCTTCTTGATCCCCTCCTCGCACTCCAATCAATTGATTTTTTTCCGCTGCAATCTGCTCTTGCAATATCTTTTGTAACTGCTGCTCTTTCTTTTTAGAAATATTTTTTTGATACTTTTGTCGTTCTTTCCTTAACTCAGCCATCTCCCGCGCTTGCTCTGTTAATAAATTTTTCTTTAACATAGTTTGTAATTGATTTTTTGGTTTTTTTATAGGAACTATTTTTTGCGGGATCTGCTCTTCTTTTGTCGCTTTCGTCACTTCTTTTTCTGGTTTAGACACAGCTTCCTGTTTAACCGTCTTTCTACGCATTTGATTATCAAAATCACGCTCATTAATAGCTATCGCATTAATAATAGAATTAGACGAACTAAAAGCAACTGTTGACTTTGAATTAGTAAATTTTATAAATAAAAACCCAACAAGCACTAGATGCATTGCTAGAGCAAAGGCAAAAGACACTTTATATGAGGAATCATTAACCATGGGTAATTCTATTTGTAAAAACTAGCATTATTCTAACAAAATAAATCCACCTTGAGTACGGACATATAAAATATGTCACCGAATGGGGTGTGATTTACAATTAAAGTTGGAATAGCTATATCTTAACTACAAACAGCGTAATGCAGCAGCAAAGAAATCAATACCTTAAGAAACATTAGTCTCAATACTAACAAAAATACGATTTTTAAACCCTTTAGCTTTGAACTTAACCGAACCATCTGTGAGAGCAAACAATGTATGATCCTTACCTAAACCAACATTAGACCCAGGATGAAATTGAGTACCACGTTGACGCACTATAATATTTCCAGCTACGGCTTTTTGGCCACCAAAAAGCTTAACACCTAAGCGCTTAGATTGAGAATCGCGACCGTTTCTTGTGCTACCACCTGCTTTTTTATGTGCCATATATATGCCCTAATATTTAAATACTACCTTAATTTTGAATTGATGTTATTTTTACAGCAGTAAAATACTGTCTATGACCTTGTTTTCTCATGTAATGCTTGCGGCGACGGAATTTGATAATAGTGATTTTATCACCACGATCTTGTTCACTAACTTCACCAACAACTTTAGCACCTTTTACATAAGGGGTGCCAATCTGAACATTTTCACCATCAGCAACCATCAAAACCTGATCAAATTCAACCTCAGAACCTATCTCAGCATCTAGTTTTTCTATGTGTAAAACTTCGCCTTGGGAAACCTTATACTGTTTTCCACCAGTAGCAATAATTGCGTACATATTGAACACGCCTCTTCTAATAAAATCTATATTGGGCTGGCATTCTACGAAAAATTATATAACGATGCAAGCTCGGCCTTAGTATATATTTTAATTTTGTATCATTAACTACTAAATTATGACCGTTTCAGCATGAATAAAGCCATTATCTCCATACCTCTTTTATTGCAACCCTATGAATTTTAATATTTTTTGGCGTAGGGTCGCCAGTTGGGCCAACAATATAAATTATTTTTTTTGCCCGCCATATTTTTCCTGGCACGATCGAATCACTTAATAACCCGGTGGCTTCCCCATTTTCCCCTCCATCACACCCATACTGTAAAGCCATTACTTGCCCAGAATGTTTAATAACAGGCATTGAACCAGTATAAGGCCGGCATATCTGACCGTTTTCAAGCTTGATAAGCCAAGCCCTATCCTTAGCAGAACTTGGCTTAGATTCAGGCAATTGTGGCAATAGCTCGACAAGCCTTAAGAGAAATCCTGACTCATTTTGCTCAGGATCAACTCCACAAATAAGCATGTCTGGCACACCAATATAAAAACAAGGATCAAAAATATTATTGCCCACCATACAACGCCAAGCATCGGATCGCTCCACTGCAATGGAATTCATCCAGCAAAAACCCCTCTTTATCTTCGTCGGAGCTATCATCGGCTTGAAAACACTCACCTTAGTAGCTACAAACTTAGAATTATTTCCAGCAAAAACAAGCGCTGAAAGACTCAACATCACAAAAACAACAAAAAAATTTCTTAAATTCATAGATCGTCCACTATATAATTTTATTTTATTTATATCTTGAGCTAATTTTAACCAATGTTATAATTCATCCAAATATTTTCGAGGCAAATCCCACAGAAGTATACCATAGACATGGAGAATTGTTGTATGAAACAGGCAGCTAAACAAATACCCCCGCTAAACAAATGCGTGCGTGAGGCACTGGAGGAATATTTTGAACGCCTTGATGGTCAAAAAGTCACTAACTTATATGATATGGTTCTAAAAGAGGTAGAAACTCCTCTTTTAAAAACCGTAATGAAACATACCAAAAACAATCAAAGCAACGCCTCAAATTTGCTTGGTATGAACAGAGGAACATTACGCAAAAAACTAAAACAATATAAACTAGAAATAAAACAATAAACCATGACTAAAAACAATAAGTCACTTAAAACAAAAACCGCCACGCATTCTAAGAAAGTAACGCCACCACCAGCTAGCGCCCACACTCACTATCGCTCCCGTATATACACCTCAGACATTAACATAAATCCTCTCATAGCAGCTTGCGATCAACTATTAAGCCTAGTAGCCGCGGCAAAAGCCGCTGAACTTCCAGATGACAATACCAGACTTCTTCAAGATCTGGCTCACGAAATACGCGCTTTTGAACATCGAGCCCAAAAAGCAAATTATGACCCTGACACAATTAATGCAGCACAATATGCTTTATGCTCACTATTAGACGAAAGCATCTCCTCCACGCCATGGGGACAAAAAAATGAATGGTCAAAAAAAAATCTCCTCTCTTTATTTCATAATGAGAGTGATGGCAGTTCACACTTTTTTTCCATTATTGATGACGCCTTAGAAAACACAGCCAAGAACATGCACTTACTTGAATTACTCTACTTATTCCTCAATTTTGGCTTTACTGGCAAATATAAAGAAACCCCCAACGAACAAAACGAACTCCTTGCTCTATCCAATAAATTATATCAAATCATAGGACAACAAAGTCACCGCAATCCTAAAAATATCCTCATAAACGAGATAAAAACAGTCAAACAAAAAAGCAACATTATTCCAGAAACCATAATTAACATTAACACCAAAAAACTATTTGGAATTGCAGCAGCTACAGCAATAATAATAAGCGGTATCATTTACCTAGGAGTTAGTATTAAGTTAGACAATATTAGCAACCAGATTTATACCTCTATTGAACAAATTCAAAACAACAAAAACGAAGATTAAATATGAAATGGAGCTTAAAAATTCTGTCCCACAAAGAAAATGAGCAAGCCGCTCAAGAATTAAAAATTCTTGAAGAAGATATAATTGCTGCCCGCAACTTTTTACGCTCCAATCGCAAAAGTTACTTCCAAGGCAAAAAAAAGATCCCAGTACATTTGATTTTAGGACCATCACGTTTTGGCAAATCAACCATTCTTTCCCAAGCAGGTTTGGATCTAATTGATATTGATCATCAAACCATGGGGGATGTTACCCCAACGAAATATTGCTCATTTTGGTTTACCAAAGATGGTTTATATATTGACACAGCCGGTAATTACACTAAACCAGATATCAATAAGCCGCGCAATGATCTAATTTGGCAAGGCTTCATTAAACTGTTGCAAAAATATTTTGGCAAAGACTCTATCGCTGCCACACTTATCGTACTTGACTTGCCAGCAATCGCTCAAGACAAACTCCTACTTAAAAAATCTCTATTTTGTATCTGTGAGCGTATTTATGAAATGTCCTCATTAATAAAAACCTTGTACCTTCATATAATATTTACCAAATGTGATCGTATTTTAGGATTTACTGAATTCTTTTCCATGCTAGATTCTCAAGAGCGTCTACAACCATTCGGCATCTCCTTTGCTAACGACAAAAAATCCGACTTAATTCCAGCATTCGAAGCCAAGTTTAATCAGCTCCTAAAACATCTTAATAACCGCGTAATCGAAAATCTGCAAAAAACCTTACGACCTCAAGAACGATCACTAATCAAAATCTTCCCCTCACAAATAGATCATTTACGCCAAACATTTATTGATGTCATAAGTAAAATACCACATAGCCATCAAATATTACTCTCGGGGATGTATTTCACTAGCAGTATTCAAGAAGGCACTGCAATTGACCCGATCAAGGCCTCGTTATTCCAAGCTCTAAACTTAAAAGAAAAGCCAACATATAATTTAGAAGCAGGCAATGATCGCAGTTATTTCGTTGAAGATATCTTTAAAAAAACTCTTAGCCTTCCAAAACAACAAAGACGCCCCAAATTCAATCGTAAATGGACTAAAATCGAATATGTTTATGCTCTTTTGCTGGCTCTTTTAATCGTCGGAACAAGCAGTATCATCGGCTATCAAAGCTATCATAAAAATATTATTGCGATCACTCAAACAAAACTTTCCCTAGCAAAACAAAATATTGTTGAACCTAACGGCTTATATGAAACAATTAATCAACTTGAACAAAACTCAATTTCACCATGGTTAACATTGGGAATAAATAAAACCAAAGAATTGTATCTCTATCTAACAAAAACCCATCAGACCATGTTCATTCAAAACTTATCCTTACAACTAGAGGGTTATCTAAACACTGCGAACAACGATAAAGAGCCAATTGACGAACAAAATCTTTATCATGGTTTACAAGTATACTTGATGTTTAGTGACTACAATAAATTAGACCCATCTTATGTTAAATCCTGGTTTGATAACTATTGGCTAGAAACATCTGTCGATGCTAAACAAAAAACCAATATGCAGCAACAATTGACCTCAACACTACGATACAAATTTAAAATCGTACCCAATCAATCATTAATCACTAGCATTCGTGATACCTTAAATAACTTACCTTCAGTACAATTAATATATCTCCTGCTTGAAAGTGACTACGCTAACAAAAATCTTGATCTTGGATTTATAGCTCCTATTTCTGATATGTATCTTAGCGAAAATTTTCATAAAATTTACAATACTATCATACCAAATATTGTAAAAACCCTTCCCAAGTATAACTGGGTCTTAGGGGATTTAAACCTAAACGAAAAAATATCCTCTGATACAAATACCATCAAACAAATTCAAAACCTCTACCTAGAAAAATACGCTCTTGCTTGGGCAAATGCGCTTAAACCAGCAACAAAAATAGAGTTTGAAAACCCAACCAAAGCTGCAGAATACTTAAATACCATATCAACCAAAAATTCCCCATTGCTTGATCTGCTAAAACAAATTAAGGTTAACTGTAAAGTTAATAATGCCCCAAAGAAACTAACCAAAGAAATAGATTCAAAATTACCGGGAGTAAATGTCATAAATTTAGCTGAACTACAAAGCAAGCTGAACAAATTAACGAGCTATATAGAAACCATTGCTAAAAATGACGACCCTAATCAGGCTGCATTCGCAGCAATCGCAAGATCCTTGCAAGAAAAATCAACGAATGACCCTTTAGCATCTTTCAAAACCTTTGCCAATTCTCAACCAAAATGGCTTCAGAATTATCTACAAGATATTGCGTCCAGTATTATTCAAACATTGATTGATGCCGCTCATGAGCATATAAATCAAGCTTGGGATCAAACGATAATGCCTAAGTACAACTCCACTTTAGCCAATAAATATCCTTTATTCAAAGACAGTAAAGATGAAATAAAACTAAATGACTTCAATCAATTTTTTAGCCCCAAAGGATCGATGGATACTTTTTTTAATCAGTATCTTAAACCGTTTGTTAACACTAATAAAAATGACTGGTCCTGGAAAAACATCAATGATCAAAGAATTGACTTTTCCTCCGCATATTTAGAAGTGTTCTTACGTGCAGCATTGATTCAAAAAATGTTTTATCCCTCAAAATCCTCAAATCCTAAATTAGAATTCACTTTGACCTCAAAAGAAATGTCTCCAAACACCATGAGTTTTAATCTTAATATTGATGGTCAAAAAATTACTTTTACCAAAGAAGACTCAAAAACACAGGACCTAATTTGGCCTGGGCCACAACCTGGGATAGTTACTATGAGCTTCGTAAACAATCAAGGAAGATATTTCAATGCCTCAGAGTTTGGACCTTGGGCATGGTTTAGGATCCTCGACAAAGCTAATGTTACTTCAAGCAATAACACGAAACACTTTGAATTGACTTTTGACCTTAATGGAAATGCTGTTAAATACATCCTATCTACACCGGAAATAATAAATCCATTTATCCCAGAAGTTATAAATAATTTCCGGTGCAAGCATACTAGTCTTGATGATGAGAAACGGTAGCTTTTATTTTTATTCCTATCTAAAAATAAAAGCTTCAAACTGCAACACTGCTTATGAGCCTATTGCAATCTGAAGCTTTTTGCTATTTTCCCTTGGACCCAGTTTTTCAGCGGGGCGACAAAACTTTATAGTTGCTATTTTTTTAGGCCTGGGTTCTTCAAAGAAGCGACAGATTTCTCCCGCAGCTCGACATAGCTAAACAACTGTCGTCCCAAGACCAATCAACTAAAGGGGATCAATACTTTTCTGAACTTTTAATAGCAAAATTACTCAAATAAATCAATCTAGTATAAAAGATCATGAGTTGCCAAACCTCCCCTTTTATGAAAAAATGTCTACAATATGAATTTGTAAGAATAATTTACCCAGGAATAACCATGATCGACCAAAGTGGCTATCGATTAAATGTTGGCATTATACTGACCAACGCAAATGGCCAACTATTTTGGGGGAAACGAGTTAAAGCTTCTGGTTGGCAATTTCCTCAAGGCGGAGTCAATCCGTATGAAACCTTAGAAGAAACCATGTATCGTGAATTAGCAGAAGAGGTCGGCTTAACCCAAAAAGATGTAAAAATTTTAGCCACCACAAAACGCTGGATTCGCTATAAACTACCAACTCACATGAGACATCAAAACAACTCCCCAGTATGTGTTGGACAAAAACAAAAATGGTTTTTACTGCTGCTAACCGGCGGTGATGACAAAATAAACTTAACCGCTACGGCAAAACCAGAATTTAATGACTGGCGTTGGGTTAAATATTGGGATCCTTTAAAACAAGTTATATATTTTAAACGCAATGTTTACTTAAAAGTATTAAAAGAGTTTGAAAATAAAATTAAATTAAAAACAAAACCACTATCATCTAGACCAAAAAATATAGATTAAGCGTGCTTCAAGCAACCCTATAAAAATGGAGATTTAACCTTGCTCTCATATCCACAAATAGATTTAATCGCAATTCAGATTGGGCCAATAAAAGTTTATTGGTATGGGATCACATATCTAATTGGTTTTGGTTTGGCTTGGATACTCGCAAAAATACGCGCCAACAAACTAAATTATCAATGGGAAAGCGAGGTGATAAGTGACTTTATATTTTACTGTGCACTCGGCGGAATCATAGGTGGACGCTTAGGCTACGTTTTATTATATCAACCCTTAGAAATTCTAAACGATCCTTTGTTTGTTTTTAAAATATGGCTTGGGGGCATGTCTTTTCATGGGGGTTTAATCGGTCTAATATGCGGCCTATTCTTATTTGCCAAAAAAATGAAGATCTCTTTTCTTGAAATGTTAGATTTTGCTTCCCCTTTAGCACCGCTTGGCATCGCTTTAGGAAGAATAGGTAACTTTATTAATTCCGAATTATGGGGAAGGGTTACCACCACACCCTGGGGCATGATATTCCCCAATGGCGGTCCTTTGCCACGACATCCATCACAACTTTACGAGTCCTTTGCTGAAGGAGTTTTATTATTTACTATAATTTGGATTTACAGCTCAAAACCACGCCCTCGTGGCACTACATGTGGTTTATTTCTCTTAGGCTATGGAGTTTTTCGTTTTATTTGTGAATTCTTTCGCGAACCGGATGTTTTTATAGGGTTTATTGCATTAAATTGGCTTACGATGGGACAGCTACTCTCTCTGCCTATGATCGCAATTGGCATATATATGCTATGGCATTACAACAAAAAATCCCCTAGCGCCTTGGACCCACAACTATAATTTGGTAAGATTAAATCATGCTTCTTTGCTTAGACATAGGTAACTCCCATATTTTTGGAGGGGTGTTTAAAAACAACACCCTTGCGCTTAGCTTTCGCCATGCAACTTACGGCAGCATAACCTCTGATCAATTAGGTGCGTTTTTAAAAACCGTGTTGCGTGAAAATAATATTGACCCAGATCAAATAAAAAAAATAGCATTTTGTTCTGTAGTTCCATCTCTTGATTATTCGCTTAAAGCAGCATGTATAAAATATTTTAAAATTGATCCATTCGTTTTAAATCATGCTGCAAAAACTCAGCTTGAAATTAAAACTCAAAATCCCGCCGAAAGCGGCCCAGATATCATCGCGGGATTAATAGCTGCCAATAATTTATATCCAAAAAAAAATATCATTGTTTGCGACCTTGGCACCATAACAACCATATCAGCTGTTACCAAAAACAAGGAATTCCTAGGAGCAACATTTATTCCTGGGATCAGCACCGCCATGAACTCGCTCGAAATAAATGCTGCCAATCTATTTTCGGTAGAAATCATAAAACCTCAGATAGCTCTTGGCCGAACAACCATAGAAAGTATTCAAGCAGGCTTGTATTTCGGCCATTTAGGAGCGATCAAAGAAATAATATCACGGATTTCCCAAGAAGTTTTTCCAAAAGAATCACCACTTGTAATTACAACTGGTGGTTTCTCCCATCTGTTTGAACATAAAAATATTTTTAATCACTTAGAACCTGATTTAGTACTTCAGGGAATAAAAATTGCTTACGAAATAAATAACCATGACTAAAAACCCTCTACTTCAAAAAACTAAGTTTTCTGCGTTCAACAAGATCTCAGCCAAACATTTTAAACCGGCCATAGTAAAAACGCTTAAAACAACCCGCTCCACAATAAAAAAATTACTTTCCCAAAAAAAACTTACTTGGAGTAATTTTGTCGAGCCATTTGAGAGCATTCATGAACATCTTTCTTTTATATGGTCTACTATCTATCATTTAAATGCTGTCATGGGCACCAAAGAGATCCGCGCTGCATATGAGAAATGCCTCCCTCTCATAACTCAATACTCTGCTGAAATATCGCAAAATAACAAGCTCTATAATGCATTCAGCAGCATTACCAAAAATAAAGAGTACCAATCATTAGACCCCACTCAGAAAAAAATTCTATGCGATAAACTACGCGACTTTCGTCTTTCTGGAGTTGCATTGCAGCCGAAAGATAAAAAGCTTTTCATCCATCTAACCCAAAGATTAGCCGAGCTTAGCAATAAGTTTGCCTGTAACGCTCTAGACTCCACACAAAATTATTTAATCCGCATTACTAAAAAACAAACTCAAGGTTTGCCAGAACACATTTTAGCTCTAGGCCGGGAAAACGCCATTAAAAAAAATCAAAAAGGATGGCTATTCAATCTTGATCTTCCTTCATATCAAGCACTAATCACTTATGCCGATTCTCGTGGCTTACGAAAAAAAATCTATGATGCATATGTCACTCGCGCCTCTAGCGCAAACCCCTTCTTCAAAAAATGGGACAATACTAAAATTATCGAAGAAATTTTAAAGATTAGAAATAAACTGATAAAACTAGTTTCCTTTAAAACCTATGCCGAATACTCTCTTGCCACTAAAATGGCGAAAAATACTGATCAAGTTTTAGATTTCCTTTACGATCTTGCCAAAAAATCATTACCCTCAGCTAAAAAGGAACTAAAAGAACTTCAAAAGTTTGCCCAAAAAGATGGCATTAAAGATCTTAAGCCATGGGATATCGCTTACTATGAAGAAAAACAAAGCAAAGAAAAATTTAAACTATCCCAAGAAGATTTACGACCATATTTTCCCATCGATCAAGTAATACAAGGGATCTTTACCATTGCTAAACGCCTATACGGTATCACCATTAAAGAAAAAAAGAGTGCATCACTATGGCATAAAGATGTTAAGTTTTTTGAAATTTATGACCACAAGAAAAACCTCCGGGGACGATTTTACATGGACCTTTACTGCCGCGAATATAAACGTGGAGGCGCCTGGATGGATGACCACCAAACAAGATACCGGTTAAAAAATTCCACCATACAACTACCAATAGCGTTTCTTGTTTGCAACTTTTCCCCACCAACAAAAGACAAACCAGCTTTAATTACACACAATGATGTTCTAACATTGTTACATGAGTTTGGTCATTGTTTACAGCATCTACTAACAAGAGTAGATCATATTTCTGCCTCAGGCATCAAAGGTGTACCTTGGGATGCAGTTGAATTAGCTAGCCAGTTTATGGAAAACTGGGGATGGCAAAAAGAAGGGATTCAACTAATGTCCAAGCACTATAAAACCAAGAAGCCCTTACCTCTGATACTATTAAAAAGATTACTCGAGAACCGCAATTATCACGCGTCCCTCCATATGTTACGTCAATTAGAGTTTTCTCTGATAGATTTTTGCATTCATTTATTACCAGGCTCGCCGAAAATTGGAAAAATCAAAGAAATCATCCATCAAGTACAAAAACTGACCAGAGTTACCCCCATTTATAAAAAGGCCCAAACTCTACACACTTTTTCCCATATTTTTGCTGGAGGATATGCTGCTGGCTACTATAGTTACAAATGGGCTGAAGTATTGTCAGCTGACGCTTTTTCTAAATTTGAAAAGGATGGGATTTTTAACCGTAAAACTGGAAAAGAATTTTTAAAGTATATCCTTGAAACTGGTGGTTCGGAAGACCCTATGGTTTTATTTGAAAAATTTCGCAAAAGACCACCAAAAATAGATGCTTTATTACGCCATAACGGGATAGTTAAATAAATCATATATTAAATATCTTAAACAAAAGGAGATAATATGGC
>JAHIYS010000008.1 GCA_018814965.1 Gammaproteobacteria bacterium | reverse complement strand
GACAAAAATAGTTATCACAGCTAAAATAATCGAGAAGGTCAGTTCTGGAGGCCAGACTGCCCATTGAGGGAAATGCGTTGGGTAGTTTCTGGGAATAAGAAAAGTAAACTGAAATGCTGGATAAGATGACCAAACGGTTAACAAGGATATTCCAAAAAATAGACATGAAATTAGACCTAAGATGATAGTTTTATACCAATTCCATAATCCTAAAATAAGATATATTAGCACCGGAGCTAAAAATATAGGAGCATTAGATTGTTTGATTAAAACACCTACTCCGGCCAAACAAACTGAGAATATAGCAAGATAATATTTTTTATGCCCAATTGCTAAAGCTACCAATATAAAAACTAAAATAGCATGCAAAATATGTAAATTATCTGGATGAGGAACCTCAGAAGTGTAGTTATGAAAAACTAGAAGCAAAGCTAATCCAAAGGTAATAAAATATTCGATTATCTTATCAAAGTTAATCTTATAAGCTTTAATAAATATGAAAGCCGCATAGGTGGCAGATACTGCCGCTAATACACCAATAAAAACATTGACCAATCTGCAAAACCTAACATCCAACTCTAGGCCAAGTGGATGCAAGATAAAATAGGTTAGATATTCCAACCCTGGAGAGTAAACATGAGAATTGGCATCAGCAACAGATGTAAAAACAGGCAAACCATGAAATATTTTGAGCATATGCATCATAAAACAATGCTCAGTCCAAACTAACAAATCCCAGGGAAAACTAATCCTTATTCCTGTCTTAACAACTAGAATAATTACCAGGATAAGAATGAAACTTGCTAATAATGATCGAATTTTCATAAATTTCTAAATTATATAGCTTCTAAAATAACGCATGAGGGTTTTATTTGGTAGCCAGACCAAAAATTAAAAAGAGGCGGTGGCTTAACCACATCTACAATCTGATATTTATCTTTCATTAAATCAAAAAATTTAAGCGGATAGTTATCTGTAGTAAAATATAACTTGTCATATTTTTTATTTCCTATCCTAGAATCTATTTGTACTAGATCATCTTTTCCAGAATTGAATAACTCTATATAAGCATCCCCCCTATCAAGAGGAACCACTTTATATCCAGCATTGATTAAATAAGTCACTCCATAATCAAGTAAAACATTAGAATTCTCCACTATATCATTATTTAATCTATTTTGTATTTGTTGACAATATTCTCTGTAATTAGCAGAGGGAGAATTTTCTTTGGATAAAGTGGAATTAAAACACTTAACATAAAAAACAAGGCCAACAGATGATAAGCAAAGTTGCTTTTTTTTAAAGCTTGGTCTTGCTGATACTGAAATTGGGCTAATATTTTTGGCAAGGTTAACAAACACGGCCAAGCAATCAATAACAACCATAACTTTACTATTACTAAATTATTCCACTGAGCAAAAAATTTAAGAAATGAGCGAATATTGGGAACCACAACAAAGATACCCAGGATTAACCAGCACATTAGAAATCTTCTTTTACTTCCACCTGCCTTCCACAAATAAGCCAAGCTTGGCATTGTAAGTAAAGGCACTGTTCCCCAAAAATATATTCCGCCAAAATCTAACATTCTTTCATATTCAACAACATTATTAGCTGGGAGAGTGTATGTGTAAAAAAAAGCATGCTCAGGCCACCATAATATAAATAGAGAAATAGCTGTTGTTAACAAGCCAATTGTTGCCAATAAGATTAAATAAGGCCAACTCTGAATTCTATATATTACAAATAAAGCTAAGGGACCTAAAAAAACTATAGTTTCAGTCTGCTTAGTAAAGCAACCAATTCCAGCAACAACCATGGTAAAAACAGCTAGCTTAAAGCTCTGGCGCTGCAATGCTAACCAGGATAGCAAAAATACTACTAAAAAATGAGCTATCTGCAAATTATCTGGATGAGGAACATCAGCTGTTATATTTTGAAAAATAACTAAGAATGACAATCCACAACATATAGCAAACATTAGAGCTTTATTGATGTCTTTATT
>JAHIYS010000128.1 GCA_018814965.1 Gammaproteobacteria bacterium | reverse complement strand
ATATAATATATAAATTTTGATATTAATATATGCTCAGTAAATGGTTTAAAAAGAAAAAAAGTCAATCTAGCTCACCTAAGCCAATTTTTAATCTACAGATGGACCTTACTTATTGCTGTAACTTATCTTGCAGACATTGTTATCAATCAAGTGCTATTTCCGATAAAAATGAATTGTCACTTAGTGAATGGAAGGAAGTTTTAAGCCAATTCGAAAATTTAACCTATAAGTTAGGTGTTATACCCAGTGTACTTTTGAGTGGTGGAGAGCCTTTAGTATGGCCGAATTTAAATGAGTTAATTCAATATATTTATTCAAAGCAAATAGAAATTAGTCTTTTGACCAATGGCACATTAGTAAATTCAAAATTTGCTGTCTTTTTAAAAAAACATAACGTTCAAGTTCAGATTAGCATTGATGGTGGCGATGCTGATTCACATGATTATTTTAGAGGTAAGGGAAGTTTTGAAAAAGCTGCAAAAGGTTTAGAGCAGCTACGAGTTTATAATGTCCCATTTGTTTTCCAGTCAGTTTTACAAAAATATAATTGTGGACAAATTCATAATTTCTTCAATTTAGCAAAACAATTTGGTGCGCAAGCTATGAACTTCACCAGATATTTACCAAATATGCATGACACAAATGAAAAAACTAACGAAGTTCAGAATATGCTTTCAGGTAAAGAGTTAAAAAAAGTTTTTGAAGAAATACTTTTTTACTCTAAAGAATATATGATGCCAACCGCTACGCATCAGCCCTTATGGTGTCTAATAGATCCACATTTAGGTCATCCTAGTAGTGCTGGTTTTCTAGGTTTAACTATTGCTCCTGACGGCCAAATTCAGCTAACCAGTAGAATTTTTGATCCCATTGGTGATGCTAAGAAACCCGATGGTTTAATTAAAGCATACTTTGATAATAAGACTGTAAATAAACTAAGGCAAGGCAAGATTAGAGGCTGTAGTAATTGTCGACATTTTTTAAAGTGTCGTGGTGATAGAAATATAAGCTATGTTTTGTCTGGCGATTTTCTTGGTCCTGATGAGCATTGTTGGTTTTGGCAAGAAACTTTTAAATAATTTGATTGGTTTTGATAAGTGCAAATGCGAAAAATAGTATATATTGCAGCATGTTTAATTTTTTTAGGATCTGTTGCTATTGGAGTGTATTCAAAAATGAATAAAAACGATCAAAGAGTGTTAGTATACGGGCTAGGTTCAAGTGGTTGGGGTCCGCTTTATCCAGCTCATCAATCGTCTTTATATGCTGCTTTAGTTATTTCACATGTTTATGATTCATTAGTTGGGGTAGATAATACCGGTGGCTTTGTGCCCAATTTAGCAACAACGTGGGATGTAAATCAAGATTATACAGTTTATACTTTTGTATTAGATACTGATAGAAAATTTTCCGATGGCACGCCATTAACAGCAAATTTATATAAAGAATCATTGCTTTATTCATTAAAATTAAATGCAGCAGCTGCTAATAAAAGTGCTCTAGATGTTTTATATGCTCTTAAAGGTTTTTCAAAATTTGAAGCTATAGGTGATATTGAAGGATTACAAGTTGAAGGAGATAAAATATTAAAGCTGATTTTTGAAAAACCTTACCGTGGTGCTATAGAGCAACTAAGTGGTACTCGATATGGCGCTTATATAATGAAGGATGGTAATTATTTAGGAGCCGGACCATATATTTATTCAAAGTTAGAAGCTGATTATGTCGAGTTAGAACCAAATCCATATTATCCACATCCGCTTTCTATAAAAAAAGTAAAAATAACTACAGATGGTGTAAAAGAGTTATATGAGGGGAAAGTGGATGTCATTTTGGCCCCATCTTTTTTAAAAAAACCATCAGTTGTTAAAATTAATACTGCGTATAAGAAATTGAGTTTTTTGCTGTCAGCGCATAGGCTTGTTGTAGTTAATGGTATAAAAGGAAAAATATTTGAAAAACCTGAGTATAGGAAAGCTGTACAATATATAATTTTTAAGTATTTTTTAGATACATACGCAGATAAACTTTCTTCTGATTTCTTTAAGGCTGATTTGCAATTTTATCCGGCTTTATTTGCAGGTCGTCTTGAAAAAACAGAAGTGATGGCGCTAATGGAAGAGGGTAAAAAATATGTTGAGAGTCTTAGAAAGGCTTCAAAGACTAATCCAATTAAATGTGTTTATAGACTTATAGGAGATTTTAACTATTGTGAAGCTCTTAACTCCTATAATATAGATACTGAAAATTTAATGGAAAGCTTCACGGGTATTAAAGAGATTTTAT
>JAHIYS010000127.1 GCA_018814965.1 Gammaproteobacteria bacterium | reverse complement strand
GCGAGCTTACGAAGTAAGCGGGGCAATCCAATTTTTCGAAGGGATGAATAATTACAGCCCAGCCAAAGACTTGCGTTGTTTGCGAGTCGCAGGGCTGGGTATATATTTTACGTTGCGTTTTCTAAAACAGGTTTATTGTTAGCAATATTTTCATTTTCAACCTCAAGACCTGTTTGATGTGTGGCACACTTGATCTTGAGTGTTAAGCTAAAAAAGAATATTGCCAGGGCACAAGCTGTAATTAAAGCTATAAAGCCACCCTCCCATCCAAAAAATTGAAATATATAGCCTAAACCTGCGCTGGCACCAATTGTGCCTCCCCAATAACCAAAGAGTCCTAAGAACCCAATTGCGGTTCCAACTGCTTTCTTAGAGATGATATCCAACATCTGGATGCCCACAAGCATTACAGGACCATAAATAAACATACCAATTATAAATAGGGATATTTGATTGACAACAATGTTAGGGATAATCCAATACATTAAAATGCCGATACCGACAATTACCATACATAAAATACTGACTGGAGCACGTCTACCTTTAAATAATTTATCGCTTGCAAAGCCGCATAACAACATACCAATGATGCCAGCTGATTCATAAATTACAAAAGCTATTCCAGAATAGGAAATTTTTAGGCCACGCATTTCTGTTAAATAGGTTGGTGCCCAGTTTAAGATGCCATAACGGATGAAATAAACAAAGATATTAGCCAGGGCTAAAAACCAGACATATTTGTTATTTAATACATATTTAAATAAGATCTCTTTTGCAGATAATTCTTTTTCCTTATTTTCTACTTTACAAGTTGGATACTCATTACGATACTCTTCTATTGGCATTAGTCCAACCGATTGTGGTGTATCCCTCATCAAAAACACTATGATCAAGGCAAGGACCATGACAATTACAGATGGCACATAGAAAATACTTTGCCACGTAAACATCGGGATAACTACCATTGCTAAAGCACCTAACAGGGCAGCTCCTAAGTTATGCGATACATTCCACATTGCCATTATTCTTCCTCTTTCACTTATAGAAAACCAGTGTGCAGCGGTACGATAGCATGGAGGTGCTCCCATTCCTTGGGCCCAACCGTTAACGAATATAAGGCTATACATTAGAGTTAAGCTGGCGGCAATTCCCGATAAACAGCCCAAGAATAGATTAACTGCTATTGAGATAATTAATCCTGTGATGATGAAGTACCTAGGATTGCTACGATCAGATAAGTTGCCCATGATAAATTTGCTGATGCCATAGGCAGTAGGAATAGCTGATAAAATTAAACCCATCTGACCTTTGGTAAATCCAAGGTGCCCAAGATGTGGCATAGCTAATGCGAAATTACTACGTAAGAGATAGTAACTGCCGTAACCTATGAAAATACCAGCGAAATTCATATAGCGGTATTTTTTATAAGCAGCATCTACTTTTTCAGAAGATAATTTTTCTATATGGCGAGCTGGTTTTAAAAAATCAAATAGTTTCATAAGTAATATTCCTATGTGAAAGTTATCATTTGGTTTTGTAGCTTACGATCAAAGTATAGTACCTAATTATTAAGACTTGCTTAAGGCTATACCTTTTTTTGCAATATATATATTCGTGAATATTACCTAGAGATTTATTTAATTATCATATAGCAATCAATGAAAATATGCTTTATAGCTAATATATTTAAAGATCTTATAGTTTTTAGTATATCTAATTGATTTGTCAGTTGTTTAAGGTGATAATTAAAATCTATATGGTCCTTTCTTTGAGTGATAACACAGGAGAATTTTATGTGGTTGTCTATAGGTAGCTTTGTTGAAGAGGTGATTATTGGTGTTAGTGGCTTTATAGCAAATAGATTTTATTCGGTTATTGATGATCCGCAAAATATAAAAGATAGACAGATATTGGATAATGGTAAATTAGGTGGAATCTTATCGAGAATTTCTTATACCGATGTGCAAAATGTGAATGGTAAGAATGAGATATTATTTAGTGGTCTCATGTCTAATGAAACCACAGCAACCCGTCTTATAGTTAGAGATACATTTAAGTGTAAATTGCTAGAGATAATAGATTCTTTGGGTATATCTGTAGATAAAAAAATGGAGCTTTTAGAAATATTACAATATGGCAATTATAGTAACTTACTAAATGATTTTGATAATAAGTTAAAAGGGGTTTTATCAGAGCAAGATAAGGATGCTTTTATATCGGGTGTTAAAAGCGCAATAATCGGGGCAGGGGATTTGCTAGATTTGGTTCAAGGGGGAGTTTTTCAAGCGATGGCTGAATCTTTTCAGCCACCGCAGCCTAGAGCTGTTTATCTTGATGAAGCAGAAGCTACATTTGCCCCGCCACCTCCTCCGCCACCTCCTATGCCAGGGCCTTTATCCGAGGAAACTTTCGAACAGAAGATAAAGAGAATTGGAGGTGTGGCTACGTTGCCTGGAGCATTGCTTGAACAGATACGAGCAGGTGCGGAATTAAGAAAAGCTTCAGAGGAGCGTTTAGGTAGGCAATTGTCAGCAGAAGAGATAAAGAAAAGTGCTTTTGTATCTGAATTAACAGATGCAGTAAAGGGACGAAAAAATGTATTAAAAAGCCATGTTGATATAGATAAAATGCTTAAGAAAAGGGAGGAGGATTTAAAAACTAAACAAGCTGAGCCATCCGAGTTTTTGAAAAACATTAGAAATAAAATAGAGAAACGTAAACCAAATGAAAAGCAACATCCAAGCATAAAATAACAAACTTCTAACAACCAAAAGACAGCAGATGAAGTGAAAAATTTTATGTCTGGTGCTTAGGTATATAATATAGCATTTATATTATGGAGTTGCTGCAATCTGAAGTTTTTTGCCGTCATTGCGAGGAGCAAGCACAGCTTGCGACGCGGCAATCCAAAAAATGATAAAACTACCAATTTGTTTTTGTTATAACCTAGCGATCAAACCACTTTCAAACCTTCTGGATTGCTTCGCCTGCGGCTCGCAATGACAGCAAGCCGAGCTATTTGTTTTTGTTACAAATTAATTTAAATATTGCGAGGATCCATCATGGTGAACAATAATTGTCATCCTAACGGCGAATAATAATTGTCATCCCGCGGCAAAGACCGCGGGATCCAGAATAGGTCTTGTTGCAATCAGAATTTTTTTGCCGTCATTGCGACGCGGCAATCCAAAAAATGATAAAACTACCAATTTGTTTTTGTTATAACCTAGCGATCAAACTACTTTCAAACCTTCTGGATTGCTTCGCCTGCGGCTCGCAATGACAGCAAGCCGAGCTATTTGTTTTTCTTGCAAATTAATTTAAATATTGCGAGGATCCATCATGGTGAACAATAATTGTCATCCTAACGGCGAATAATAATTGTTATCCTGTGGCAAAGACCGCGGGATCCAGAATGCAAGATTTTCAGATTGTAAGCCACCATTATAAGAGATTAGTTTTGACAAGAGATGTTTAACATCTCTTTTGCATGGGCAAGAGTTTGTTTGGTGATTTTTACCCCACCAAGCATACGAGCTATTTCTTCTATGCGCTCATTCTTAGCCAGAGTTCTTAGGGTAACTTCAGTATTTTTCTCATTAGTCATTTTCTCAACTAAAATATGCTGATGACTTTGAGCAGCAATTTGCGGAAGGTGAGTGATGCAAATTACTTGGGTTCTTTTGCCAAGTTGGCGTAATAACTGCCCTACAATGTCCGCTGTTTTACCACCTATTCCAGTATAAATTTCGTCAAAAATTAAAGTTGGTGTAACCTCTTTTTCAGCAGTTATGGTTTGAATTGCGAGGCTAATGCGTGATAGTTCGCCTCCAGATGCTATTTTATTCAAAGGTTGGGGAGGATGCCCAGGGTTTGCTGATACCAAAAACTCTATTCTTTCTAAACCATTAGCACCAAAACCTTGATTGATGTTAGGTAATATATTAACTGCAAATTTGCCACCGTTCATTCCTAAAATTTGCATTTTCTCACTGACTAATTGCTCGATTTTGCTTGCGGCAAGCTTACGATTGGCGCTTAATTCGTTTGCTGTTTTGAGATATTTTTTTTCTATATCTTCTAATTCTGTTTTGGTTTTTTCTAGTTGTGAGGTGACATTTTGAGTGTTTTCTAGTTTTTGTTTAAGATTTGATTGTATTTGTAAGAGTTCTTCCGGTTGGGTTTGGTGCTTACGTGCTAAGGCATAAATGTTAGTTAATTGTTCTTCAACTTGTTTTTGTTGTTCTTCATCTATTTCAAGTGTATTTAAATTTTGCTGTAAAGATGAGGCGGCTTCCTCTGCTTGGATGATAGCATTATTTATTAAATCAAGGACCAGGCCAATCTTGGGGTCGATATTTTGACATATTTCTAGTCGATTTTTGACATTATATAGATTGCGGATAATTGTTTCATTTTCATTGTCGGCAATGAGATCTAAAGCAGAGTTTATGTTGTTGGAGAACTCTTCCATATTGTTTAAACGTTTTTGTTTGGTGCGTAAGTTTTCTAAGTTCTCTGGATGGAGGTTAATAGCGTCTAGTTCATTTAGTTGATAAGTTAAAAAATCGATTTTTGTCTGCCAGTCTTCGGCTAAGTTTTCAAGCTCTAATAGCTTTTTTTTGGTATTCGACCAAGATCCATATAATTGCCTGATATTGCTGACAAGAGATTTATTCCCTGCAAAAGCATCAAGTAATTCACGTTGATACTCGGGATTGGGTAAGTTTTGATTTTCATGTTGACCATGAATGCTAAGTAAAAATCCACTAATAGTGCGTAATGTTTGTTGGGTGCAAGGATTACCATTGATGCTGCTTTTTGAGCGCCCATCATTTGTAATAATACGTCGGATAATGCATTCATTATCACTGTCGAGTTCTTGTTTAATTAGCCAGTCTTGAGCTTTAAAAAGGCTAGTGATATCAAATATTATTGTAATTTCACAGCGTTCGGCATTATTGCGGATTAGGGAAGCATCAGCGCGGGCGCCTAATGCTAATTCTAAAGAGTCAATGATAATAGATTTACCTGCTCCAGTTTCACCGGTTAGCCCGGTCATTTTGGTTTGCAGATCTAGTTCGAGGTCTTTTATAATTGCAAAATTTTTAATGTTGATATAGGTTAACATAATTTATTAGGTTTATATCTTTCGTATCAATTTGTATCTGTTTGGGTTTTTATTGAGATTAATTGATTTTGTGATTATTTGTATATCCTTAGTTATTTTCTGCCTTTTTTATGTTCTTTTTCCCAGTTTAATTTGCTTCGTAAGGTTTCAAAATAATTATAATCTATGGGATGGAGAAGGCGTAATTTTTCCTCCGCTTTCCTAATGTTAATTATCCCGCCTTGCATCACGGTCTGAGTTTGACCATCACAAAGTACTAATAGATCTGTGGGGTTGTCATCATTAAAAATTATTTTTATTTTGCTTTTGCTGCTAACAACAATTGGTCGGCTACTTAAATTATGAGACAAGACCGGTACCAAAACTATGTTTTCAAGTGTGGGGCATAATATGGGACCACCGCTTGATAAAGCATGTGCAGTAGATCCTGTGGGTGTTGCAACAATCAATCCATCAGCTCGATAATTGCATAGAAATTTATCATCAACATGT
>JAHIYS010000126.1 GCA_018814965.1 Gammaproteobacteria bacterium | reverse complement strand
CCCGGCATCATGGAAGGCACGGGCAAACCAGACTATTCTCGCGCTGTAAATATACTAACTCTAGCAGCGATTAAAGAAATGATTATACCATCACTTCTTCCTGTTCTAGCCCCAGTTTTAGTGGGTATCTTTTTGGGACCAAAAGCCCTGGGAGGATTACTAATGGGAGCAATCATCACCGGCTTATTTTTAGCGATCTCGATGACTACCGGGGGTGGCGCTTGGGATAACGCAAAAAAATTTATCGAAGATGGAAACCATCATGGCAAAGGCAGTGATGCTCATAAAGCTGCGGTAACTGGTGACACTGTTGGTGATCCATATAAAGATACTGCTGGACCAGCGATTAACCCTTTAATCAAAATTATTAATATTGTTGCACTTTTGATTGTACCGTTGATTTAACAACTAAAATCCGACAAAACCTGATTGCTCTCGTCCCGCGGTGAAGACCGCGGGATCCAGAATATAAGATTTTTAGATTGTGACAGCAAGATTACAACTTCCACTAATTGATTAAATTTCTGGATACCGGCTTTCGCCGGTATGACAAAAAAGTAGATTTTAGTAACCTCTTTAATCCACAAAATAATATGGTTTCTTATTTGAGCAAAGATAATTTTACGCCATCTACTGAGATTGCTTCGCCTTCGGCTCGCAATGACAACTGCAAAGCATCATTGCTAGGAGTGAGCGTAGCGAGCGACGTGGAACAAATTTGATACAGATGTGACAAATTTTGCAACTGCCGAAGGCAGGCCCCAAAGGGCGAGCGACAGGATGTCGCGAGTAATCCAGCAAATTAATTTAAGGGCTCACTAAAATCCAAAAATTTCTACATTACGACTTATGCTAATTTATTGAATTTTCTAGATACCTGCTTTCGGCAATACAACAAAAAAGGTAGCTTCCAACAAGGTCATTTTCTCTACAAATTTTCTATCTTATTTTGCAACCACTCTATCCACTCATCAATCCCTAAGCCATTTTTACATGAGGTTTCAATCACCTCCAAATTACCTTTGAGATTTTTAAGATCAGAATAAAAATTATCTGAATTAAAATTTACATGTTCTAAAAGATCGGTTTTATTTAAAATCACCAAAGAGGCTTCTCGAAATAACAAAGGATACTTCATTGGCTTATCATCACCCTCAGGTGTGCTTAAAATAGCGACTTTAACATTCTCACCAATATCGAATTCAGCAGGGCATACCAGATTGCCTACATTTTCTACAAAAATTAAATCTAAAGCATCCAAATCAAGAGCAGAAAAAGCTTTTTCTATACTTACCGATTCCAAATGACAAGCACCACTAGTAGTAATTAATGCTATAGGCACACCATATCCATCAAGGCGCTTGGCGTCTCGGTCAGTCTCAACATCCCCCTCAATTACTGCCACGCGATACTTTTCTTTTAAAATTGGCAAACTTTTCTCAAGCAAAGTGGTCTTACCTGATCCTGGGGAGCTAATAAGATTAACCATAAAAATTTTCTTCTGCTTTAAAAGTTCTCGGATTTCCGAAGCCTTTTTTTCGTTTGCCTGTAAAACATTTTGCATCACTGTAATTTGCATTTTAATAACCTCAATTAAACATCAATCTATATTGGAAAACAAAGATCGTAACTAGTGCTCCGACCACTACCTGGATTTTTCACCATAACGCCATAATCGATTAATTCGAGCATATCTCTTAACGCAGTATCTTGAGAACATTTTGCTATTTTGGCATATTTACTTGTCGTTAGTTTCCCTTGGAACTCTCCCAATAAGAGATTTATTACCTTACGTTGGCGCTCATTGATGGGGCGACTACTAAGTCTTCGCCAAATATTTGACTTATATAAAATCTTCTCTAAAGTTTTGTCGGCGTTTTCTATGGCACGACTAAGACAAGCCAAAAACCATTTTAGCCAACTAGTTATATCGAGGCCTCCTTTTTGACAAGATTCGAGTGTTGCATAATAAGTTTTCCGTTCTTTCTCAATGCTAGATGACATACTGTAAAATCGTTCTGGAATACCATCAGCTCTGGCAAGGCACATATCAGCAATAGCACGACCAATTCTCCCATTACCATCTTCAAAAGGATGAATAGTAACAAACCAGAAGTGAGCGACACCTGCTTTTAGTAAAGGATCAATATTTTTAACCTTATTGAACCAATCTAAAAACAACTTCATTTCATGTCGAATCCGATCAGCTGCTGGAGCTTCAAAATGTACTCGTTCGCGACCAATATGTCCGGATACTATTTGCATGGGTCCCGCTTCTCTTGATCTCCAAGAACCATCAGCAATTTTATGTAAACCACTTGTTCCTCTTGGAAACAATACTCGATGCCAGCTATATAAGCGCTTTTCAGTTAAAGGATCACTACAGCGTTGAGTTGCATCCAAAACCATTTCAACAATACCATCGATATGTCGATTTGACTTTGACAATCCGCCGATATCAACACCTAAACTTTTAGCAAGAAATGAGCGAACTTGGTGTTGATCAAGTATCACACCTTCAATTTCACTAGACTTAATAATGTCAGATGTTAAGACTTCAAGACTTGCTTCTGCCTTAACATCGAATCCCAGTGTGCTCATACGACCCAATAACAATCCCTGTTGATGACGCACTGAAGCTAACTGGGTTACAAGTGCCTTGTTATCCCAGGATAAATTTGGCCAATTGGATAGCTCGTGAATGTATTTCATAATCTCCGCACATTTTGCGGAGATTATAACACTTAATCTCCGCAAAACCAAGGATTAAGAAAAGGAGTAGCGCTAGCTAAACTGCGCTACCGAAAACTAGAAGCCATCAACACTTTCTATAATAATTTCTTTCCCAGTCAAAATCTCAAGCCGAACACCACCACACTTAGGACAAACATAAACATGTTCTTCAAGATTAAATTGTTTCTTACAAGAATCACAAAACACTGTTATTGGAATTATTTTTATAATCAGTTCCGCCCCCTTGGCTATCGTATCTTTAGCTACCGTTGCAAAAGCAAATTGTAAAAAGTCAGTTTGCACTTGACGTAATTTACCCACCCCTAAAGTAACCTTATTAATTGACTTTAAGTGGTTATCTTTTGCCACCTTTTCGAGCATTGGGAAAATATCTTGAATTATTTTTAGTTCATGCATAAAGTATTGCGCTCTTCGAGCTTAGATTCATCTGTGTTCATTCATCCAGCCCTACGCCTCGCAAACAATGCGAGGCTTAGGCTGGGCTATTATATTTATCCCTTCGGAAAAAATCACCTCTTAAAATATCAGCTTGCAACAACCCCTATAACACATCCTAGTCGCTTATCCAGGAGAGGTTAGTATTCTAACTTAAAATAAGATAGTATTGAATTTTTAGATGGATAACAATATATTATAAAACCATGAACAATAAATCATCATATACCTCATCTGCAATTGAAGTTCTAACCGGACTTGAACCAGTACAAAAACGCCCCGGCATGTATACCGATACCACATGCCCCAATCACTTAGCTCAAGAAGCTATTGATAATAGCGTTGACGAAGCTATTGGCGGCCACGCAACCAGCATTATTGTGACTCTATATCAAGATAACTCTCTTGAAGTAACTGATGATGGGCGCGGCATGCCAACCGACGTTCATCCGGAAGAAAAAATATCTGGGGTTGAATTAATTCTCACCAGACTTCATGCTGGAGCAAAGTTTTCAGATAAACACTACCGTTTTTCTGGTGGATTACATGGAGTAGGAATTTCGGTTGTAAACGCCCTCTCCTCTCAATTCGAGGTTAGCGTTAAACGTGGCGGCAAGATCTCCCATATGAAATTTGCTGATGGCTCTCCACTAGGCAGACTAAAAGCTATCGACTCATGCCCTGCGCGTGAAACCGGAACCAGCCTACGTTTTTGGCCTAACCCCAAGTACTTTGACTCAATAAAATTTTCTATTCCCCAATTAAAACATGTACTACGCGCCAAAGCTTTTTTATGTCCTGGACTAAAACTTACATTTCATAATGAGCAAACCAATGATACCGAAGAATGGCATTATGAAGATGGCGTCAAAGGCTATCTAACATCTACTCTAATTGATACCAACCGTATTCCAGAAATACCTTTTGTTGGCAATTTTGCTACTGAAAACGAAACCGTTGAATGGGCAATAACTTGGTTTCAAGAGGGCGCGCCTCAGATAACCGAAAGCTATGTCAATCTAATCCCAACCGTCCATGGCGGTACTCACGTTAATGGTTTACGCAGCGGCTTAGGTGAAGCTATGCGTGATTTTTGTGATATAAGAAAATTACTTCCTCGCGGAGTTAAATTAAGTCCTGAAGATATATGGGAAAACTGTAATTACATTATCGCTGTAAAAATAATAGATCCTCAATTTTCTGGACAAACCAAAGAGCGCTTAACTTCACGCCAAGCTGCAGCTTTTGTCTTGGGAATAACTAAAGATGCCTTTAGTTTGTGGCTAAATCAAAATGTTCACCTTGGAGAATCTTTGGCAGCACTCATAATAAGTAATGCCCAAAGAAGATTAAATGCTGAAAGTAAAATAGTAAGAAAAAAAATCACCTCCGGCCCAGCTCTTCCAGGAAAATTAGCTGATTGTATTTCTCAGGATAACAAACGCACCGAACTATTTTTGGTTGAGGGTGAATCAGCTGGTGGTTCAGCCAAACAAGCTCGTGATCGTGAAATCCAAGCGGTAATGCCTCTTCGTGGAAAAATTTTAAATACTTGGGAAGTTGACTCCGATAAAGTCTTAGCCTCGCAAGAGGTTCATGATGTGGCGGTAGCATTAGGAATTGATCCTGGATCAGACAACCTTAAAAATCTTCGTTATGGCAAAGTATGCATACTTTCTGATGCTGATTCAGATGGATTGCATATAGCCACTTTACTTTGTGCTTTATTTTTACGCCATTTTCGAGCTTTAGTTAAAGCAGGCCATGTCTATGTAGCAATGCCTCCATTATTTCGCATAGATATCGGCAAAGAAATTTTCTATGCCCTAGACAATGATGAAAAGCAGGGAATTTTAGATCGTATTAAAGCTGAAAAAAAAACTG
>JAHIYS010000125.1 GCA_018814965.1 Gammaproteobacteria bacterium | reverse complement strand
AAGATGTTGCAGGATTTACTAATAGAATGAATCGGTTGTTGTTACAGGGATAAAGCTGTTTGGATTCGCGTATATGTCATTGCTGTAAGAGTAACCTGATTCTTTGACAATGGTTGCTCTTAAAGTAGCGTCTGTGACTGGAGCCATCCGTTTCTATCTGATGCTTTGTATGTCATTGCTATGGAAGTTATGACTTAGGTTGACGATTTTGTTGATATGGTGAAGCTGATGAAATCATGGTCTTTTGCCGTCATTGCGAGGAGCAAGCAAAGCTTGCGACGTGGCAATCTTTTATACTATTTATATAGTATCTGGCATTAGAGTAAGCTCTGCCGCCAGATTATAATATACCTGGATTGTCTTGTTTACTTCGTAGGCTTGCAATAACAGTTTTTGTTCATAAGGCGTAATACACTCATACATAAAAAAAGAGCCCATATTTATGTTCTAAAAGAACACTCATACAGGCTCTATTCTTTGAATCTCAAAAACAAGCTTATTTAGCTATATCTTTGATCTTCTTTAATGCTCTTATTTTAACAATGTTACGAGCAGGTTTTGCTGCAAACACCATTGATTCACCAGTAAAAGGATTGATTCCTTGACGTGATTTAGTCGCTGGTTTGTTAATTACTCTAAACTTGGCAACGTTAGGGAAAGTAAATTCACCTGGTCCACCACGTTTTTTAAGATGAGCAGATATAATTTCAAATAAAGCATCAATCATACCGTTTGCATCTTTTTTGCTTAAGCCAGTAATATCAGCAATAGCAGTTGAAATTTGTGACTTATTAAAAGGCTTTGTAACTTTTAGTGAACCAGCAACATGAGGCTTGCTCATTTTGGCTACAACCTTTTTAGCTACAGATTTCTTAGCTACGACTTTCTTAGCTACCTTTTTTACAGCTTTTTTTACTACTTTTTTACCTTTTTTAATCTTCTTTGGCATAACGCTCCCCGTTTTTAAAAGTGAATAAATGTCTGTTACCCAGCTAGAATACCATAAGTTATAAAATATTCTAGCTTTTTTTTTGCAAAACCAGTCTAAGAAACCCCTACATTACAACTAATTTTTTGCTTATTTAGATTTATGTTTTTTTGTTATATAATCGACACCAGTATTCTTTTTCCTCTAAAAAGAGCAGGTATGTTGTATGGCGAATCTTAAACTATCAAAGTTAGCTGAAGGCTTAACTTCACGATCTATAAGCAAGCTTTCAGAAAAGGTCGATAAAAGGAATGAACAGGGAGAAAAGACATTCAATTTTACCCTAGGTGATTTCGCCCCTCAACACTTCCCTATCCCCTCTGAACTCGAGGATGAGATAATAGCAGCATATAAAGGAAAACATACTAATTATCCATATGTTGGGGGCATGGAAGAGCTACGCATAGCCATAGCTAAACATATCAAATTCCATGGTCAATTTGACTATCAACCTGACGAAATTATCGTTTCCAGTGGGGCACGCCCTTTAATCTACCTTCTATTTAAGGCCATAGTTGATCCAGGAGAGAAAATAATTTATACAGTACCATCTTGGAATAACCAATATTTTATCTACCTTGCTAATGCCACCCCTCTTATTATTACAACCAAACCAGAAAACAATTTCCTTATAACAGCCGAGGAATTAAAACCCCATATAAAAGAGGCGGTATTAATCAACATCAATACCCCTCTTAATCCTAGCGGGACTATACTTGAGCAAAACACCCTAAAAGACATATTGGATCTAATTGTTGCTGAAAATGAGATTAGAATCCAAAATCAGCAAAAACCATTATATGTTTTTTTCGACATTATTTACTGGTTTTTGATCTATAACGATAACGAATACATTAACCCGATCTCACTCAACCCTAAAATCAAAGATTACGTTGTATTTATTGACGGCATATCAAAATGTTTTGCCGCTACAGGTGTGAGAGTTGGATGGGCTTTTGGTCCAAAACCAATCATTGAAACCATGAGATCGATGCTAGCCCATTTAGGTGCTTGGGCCCCAAAACCAGAACAAATTGGTACCGCTAAATACCTCCAAAAACAACAAACTGTCACTAATTTTTTAGATAAATTCAAAAAGGATATATTTGAACGACTAAATATTTTTTATGATACGATCCAAAATCTCAAGCGTGCAGGATATAAAGTGGATGCGATAGAACCTCAAGGGGCAATTTATTTATCGATAAAACTTGATATCATCGGAACAAAAACTAAAGATAATAAAACGCTAGCTACCGTCGAAGACATTTTAGAATATTTGTTAGATGAGGCTAAAATGGCCCTAGTGCCCTTTTATTTCTTTGGCATGGAGGAAGAGTCACCTTGGTTTAGACTCTCCGTAGGGACCTGTAGTATAGATGATGCTAAAGATGCGGCGGGGTTTATTACTAAAGCTATTGAAAGCTTAAAAAATATTCCAACTCACTAGAATAGTTAAAGAAAAAATACCTACTATTCATCATAAGGCGCTTTCCATAACAACTGAATCTCCAAATATATTTCTAATTACATTAACAGGCTTTATCTTATTTCCAGGTAAAGTGTAATTAATCTTAGCTTGAGTTATTGTTCCAGGCAGTTCAGTAGTTAATTCAGCTGGCGTTACTTCACCTGGTAGCTTATTGATTAAATCTGGTGGCGTTACTTCACCTGGTAGTTTATTGATTAAATCTGGTGGCGTT
>JAHIYS010000124.1 GCA_018814965.1 Gammaproteobacteria bacterium | reverse complement strand
GTTAATTTTATATTCTAGATTAGATGATACTAAATTTCAGCGATGATTTGAAATGAAATAAAATGAAATAGAACAAAATAAAAAATTGCTTATGGTTTCTTTTTAAAGAAATATACCAATAATCCTAAAAATTGAATAATTATGACATTGAACGAAAATAAACTTTTAGTTTTAATAGATGGCTCCTCTTATCTCTACCGTGCCTTTCATGCTTTGCCACCATTGATTACCTCAAAAGGTGAGCCGACGGGGGCTGTTTATGGGGTGATCAATATGATCAAGAAGATTTTGGGCGAGTATAAGCCTGATTATGTCGCAGTGGTATTTGATGCTAAGGGCAAAAACTTTCGTCACGATATGTATCCTGAGTATAAAGCCACTAGACCCCCAATGGAGGATGATTTAAAGATCCAAATTAAGCCGCTCCATGAGGTCATAACCGCCATGGGACTGCCACTTTTAATTGTTGATGGGGTAGAGGCTGATGATGTTATAGGAACTTTAGCCCAAGAGGCTGCTAAGAAAGGGATTTCCACCTTGATTTCGACAGGGGATAAGGATATGGCGCAGTTGGTTGGGCCTCATGTCAGTCTAGTGAATACTATGACTAATACTACTATGGATGCCAAAGGGGTTAAAAGTAAATTTGGTGTTAGTCCAGAGCAGATTACTGATTATTTAACATTGGTTGGTGATTCATCGGATAACATCTTGGGTGTTAATGGCGTGGGTCCAAAGACCGCCGTAAAGTGGCTAGATGAATATGGCACCCTAGAAAACATTATTGCACATCAAGATGAGATCAAGGGGAAGGTTGGAGAGAATTTACGAGGCAGTTTGGGACGGCTACCTTTGGTAAAAGAACTTGTTACTATCAAAGATGAGCTGAAGTTAGAGCAGAGCTCTGATGAGTTGATTTCTAAAGCCCCGGATACCCAAAAACTAATCGAATTATTTACTCATTTAGAATTCAAAAGTTGGTTGGCTGATTTAGGGAGTGATAAAAATACTTCTCAAGAAAGCTCTAAGCCAGCTATAAGTGAAAGTAAATGCCATCTAATTTTAACCGAAGAGGATCTGGAGCCATGGCTGAAAAAAATCCAGCAAGCGACAAGTTTTGCTTTTGATACCGAAACTACAGGTTTAGATGTTATGCAGGCGGAAATTGTTGGGATCTCTTTTGCGCTCGAGATTGGTGAGGCTATTTATATCCCGTTTGCTCATGCTTATGATGGAGCCCCATCTCAGCTTAATCGTGATCAGGTATTGCAAAAATTGCGGCCAATTTTTACTGACCCTAAAAAAATTAAATTGGGGCAGAATCTTAAATATGATATTGGCATTTTGGCAAATTATGGGATCGAGGTTTGTGGGCTTGGTTATGATACTATGCTTGAATCATATATTTTAAATAGTTCAAGCAATCAGCATGACAAAAGATCCTTGGTTCTAAGATATCTTGGTAAAACCATAACGACTTATGAAGATCTTGTTGGTAAGGGGGCAAAACAAATTCCATTTGAGCAGCTAAATCTTGAGTTAGCCGCCCCCTATGCAGCCCTTGATTCCGATTTGGTTTTGCAATTGCATACAGTGCTTTGGCCCCAGATTGAGAAAAACAAATCAGAAGAAAAAGTTTTTAAAGAGATAGAGATGCCATTGGTTGAGGTTTTGTCAAAAATGGAGCGTCATGGTGTATGTGTTGATGAAAAATTTTTAAATAACTACAGCTTCGAGCTTAAAACAAAATTACAAGATTTAGAGTCTCAGATTTATAAAGATGCTGAGGCGGAATTTAATATTAATTCTCCGCTGCAGTTGCAAGAAATTTTATATGATAAATTAAAGCTACCTATTTTGCAGAAAACTCCTACTGGCCAGCCTTCAACTGCTGAACCTGTTTTGCAGGAATTAGCGCTTGAATATTCTTTACCAAAGATAATTTTGGAATATCGTGGTCTGAACAAACTAAAGTCTACCTATACTGATGCGCTGCCAAAGCAGATTAACCATAAAACTGGGCGTGTACATACTTCTTATAACCAAGCAGTTACAACTACTGGTAGGCTATCTTCTACGAATCCAAATTTACAAAATATTCCAATTCGTACCGAAGAGGGGCGCAGGGTGCGTCAAGCTTTTATTGCTCCTCCTGGTTGTAAGATAATTTCTGCAGATTATTCTCAGATTGAATTACGGATCATGGCCCATCTTTCTCAAGATAAAAATCTATTTAAGGCTTTTTGGCAAGGGGATGATGTGCATCGAATGGTTGCTGCGGAGATTTTTGGAGTTGATCCAGAAAAAGTTACAGATACGCAACGTCGTGATGCTAAGACCATTAATTTTGGTTTGATTTATGGGATGTCGGCTTTTGGTTTAGCAAAGCGTATCGGTATGTCCCGTTATGATGCCCAAAAATATATTGAGCTTTATTTTGATCGTTATCCAGGAATGAAAGAGTATATGGAGCAAATGAAAAAATTTGCGCATGATAATGGTTTTGTTGAGTCGATTTTTGGGCGTAGATTGTATATCCCAGAGATCAAAGCAAAAAATTTCGCAAGACGTCAGGGGGCCCAGCGGGTTGCAATCAATGCTCCGATTCAGGGAAGTGCAGCCGATATTATAAAAATGGCTATGATAAAAATAGACCATTTTGTACAAAAATGTGATTTTAAAATTGATATGATCATGCAGGTACATGACGAATTGGTTTTTGAGGTTGAGGATAAATATGTGGATTATGTCTTGGAAGCGGTTAAAAATCTGATGGAGACGGTAGTGGAACTTAAAGTGCCAATAGTTGTTGGTATCGGTGTTGGGGATAATTGGGATGAAGCGCATTAATACTTTCGGGTTACTTTAATACAGGGTTTTTTACGGTATAAATTTTATTGTATCAGAGTATAATGTAGGATAATTTTGGTGCTTTATTCTCAAAGGCCAGCTTTTTTATTGGTTTTAATTTAGGCAATATGTGCCCAAAAAGAGCTGGGATTATAAGGAACTTAATATAAGTATTACATTTTAATTAGCAACGGATGCCAATGGATAATCTGAAGTAAAGCTGCATTTGTGTTTTATTTGGGAGCGATTTTATGGTGACTGTTGGTAAGTTTTTTGGTTGTGTAATGATGATAGTGGGTAGCGCAATTGGAGTTGGAGTGCTTGCTACGCCTATGATAAGCGCAGAGGCAGGTTTTACTACTACAATAATAGTTATACTGATTTTATGGGCTTTGTTGACTATTAGTGGATTATTGGTGGCCGAAGCAAGTTTAATGTTGCCAAAGAATGCATGTAGTTTTAACTCTATGGCTGAACGAACTCTGGGCCCTTTTGGTAGAACAGTCACTTGGGTTTCTTATCTATTAATGCTATATGCAACTTTGACTGCATATGTTTCTGGTGGTCCTGATCTTATCTTTAGTATTTTGCAGTCAGCCTCTATAACGCAGATGCCGAGATGGCTTATCACCGTATTATTTACTGGTATTATGGGCAGTGTGGTTTTTTGGAGTACTAAAGCTACCGATTTTATGAATCGTGGTTTGATCAGCGTTAAGGGGATTTTGCTAATCACTACTTTGGCATTGATCTCAGTTTATATTGATCCTAGTAAGATATTTACCCGTCCTGAAATATCTCAAGTCAGCCATGTTTTAGTTGCGTTGCCGATTCTTCTTTGTCTTTTTAGTTATCATTTTGTTATTCCAAGCATAAGAATGTATGTGGGTCATAAACCGCGAGTTATTAAATGGATTATTATTACTGCCACCACAATATGTTTGGTTGTTTATTTATTATGGCTTGCCCCAACTTTGAGTATGATACCTTTAGAAGGGGAAAATGGTTTTGCTGCAATAGGTGGTAGTCTTGGTAAGTTTACTAGGGCTCTGGTAACCATAGTTAATAACAGATGGGTGAAATACTGTATCCATGGGTTTACTAATATTTCAATGACAACCGCATTTTTAGGGGTTTCTCTTGGGATTTTTGACTTTTTAGCGGATGGTTTTAAGCGGCCTAATACAAGGTTTGGTCGTTTACAAACTGCTTGTTTAACTTTTTTCCCGCCATTATTAATTAACATATTGTATCCAGATAACTTTTTAAAATCTTTTAGTTATTCAGGGGTGTTCGTGGCTATTTTATTTCTAATTTTGCCTCCAATCATGGTTTATCGGTTACGTAAAAATCCAGAATTAAATCAACCAACCTCATATCATGTGATATTTGGTAAAGCATCATTTGCAGTTATAATAATTTTTGGTTTTGCGCTTACCGTATTTCCTATTTTGACTAACTTGGGTTTGTTTACAGCTGTTAAGTAGCTAAGTTTTTGGTTATGTATGCTGATAAAATTTTTAGGGATAGATTCTTGGGTTTACTAGAGGACTTCTAAGATTCGGTTGATGAATCTATTTTTTCATAGCTATATCGAGGATCCATAACCTTGCTAATCAAACTTGATCTTGAATGGCAGTGCAGTTTTGATTTTATGTTATCAATATGTGTTTCGATAGTTCTTGGGGAGAGGGTTAGTAATTTAGCAATTTCTTTAATGCCCTTTCCTTGGGTTAGATAGAACAAACACTCTTGTTCCCGTTTTGATAAATGTTTTGTGATAGTTTGATCTGACAGATGGGATAACATTTTGTCAGGGGTTAATATACCAAGATAGTTTATTAATTTTGTTACTTCAAGTAGAGAGTTTTTTTCTAGTGCAAAAGCAACCGCAAAAATTCCCTCTATTAATCCTGATGAGCTAATCAAAGGGGTTTTAAAGGTGATCAAAGATACTTCGCCTTCTACTGTTTTTAGGGGTTCATAGATGAAGCGAGTAGATCTTGAATTCAGAACCATCTCTTCATCTTTACGATATTGATCAGCGCGCGATCCCCAAATTAGATCTCTATCGGTGAGTCCAATCAAGTTTGAGGGGGTTAAGCCGGATTCCTCACCTAAAAAATCACTGCATCCCAAAAATGCGCTGTTGAGATCTTTCCAGGCAAAATGGAGTTTATCTCCAAATTTAAAGAAATTTTCTATAGGCTGAGAGAAGGCAAAAAATTTTTTACCTAGAACCATGCGCTCCTTTTCTACTTATTAAGTAGAATATAATTCACGTTTAGATCCTGAATGAGGGCTATAAAAATGAATAGTTGTTTTAAGCTTATAGCTCCTTGTTTATGGTGAGTATGTTATCATTTTTTATGATATCTTTAAAGGTGGATTTACGGGAAATAATACGCAAATATCCCGGATTGCTTTTTAAATAGGTCTCTATAAAATATATTAGTTATGCGTCTTTTAGACATTATTTGTTTGAGATTTTTGAAAGAATTACCAGATAATGGTAAAAATGGTGATTTTATGATTATTTATTAACCATTTTAATTAATGGTGTGGATGCGATTTGTTAGGGGCATAAGGTTATGGTTTTATCGTATGATCCAGAGTATGAGGTTTTTATGTTGTAACAGGGCTGTTGATGGTTCTTTGTTTTGGCTCTAGATGAAACGCGGATGTGCTTCTTCTCCTAAAGATAATAAAAAAGCAAAAGTTTTACTGTATAAAATCGATTAGTATTGCTATCGCATCAAAAGGTGGAACTTCTATAGTTGCAAACCCATAGTTTTCTACGGTTATTGTTGGGCCTATCATTTTTCCTGATGCCAATCGGCTCTTTATTAGGTCATAATATTTCCCATCTGGAAGGCCGGTTTCAAAGCGATGGTTTAGTGGTTTATCGGTATCATTAATAACTACGAATCCAACTGAAGCCACATATTTTTTAGGTTTTTGATAAACCCTAGAGAACGCGACTTGATTGCCGTTGGCCCAAAGATGTGATGTCCCAGGGGCATTTTGGGTTCTGTTGTGAAATAAAACCATGTTTGCAATAGCGTTCCAGCGATGTTGAGCTACCCAAGGTGAATTAGCATCAAAGCAAGTGCATCGTCCGTTTTGCCATACCGATGTGTTAGGAATAGGATCGTCATGATTTGTAAAGTGAAAGCTTGACATTATTTTAGGAACCCCAAACGGCCAAGATAGCATGAAAGTATAAGCTAAAACGTAAGCATTATTTTGGGTGCACTTATAATTTAGCATATTAGACATCATTCTTTCAGTATCATGATTATCAATTACAACTACTGCACGATTTTCTGGATAGTGGATCCAGGAGCTTCCAAAAGAATATTCCACTAGTTTTTGTAAATCGTTATTTTGATTTCTAATTGCATCAGCTAGGAAGTCGCCATATTTAAAGGCAGTAACATAGCCAACTTTAAAATACTTTTCCATAAAACTATAGACGTCGATGCCCATCGGGGCACCGGTGTAATATTCCTGGTAAATAAATGGTCTTAAGCCGTCAAGGGTTCTTAATCCGGCGAGTATTTTTTCAACTGCTTTAATGCTTAAATGCTTGGCTGCATCAATTCTAAAGCCATCGACTCCTAATGATAAAAGATATTTAACATATTTGCGGAGAACGGTTGCTGCATGTTGATTTTTTAGGTTTATTTTAGGTAAATTGAGCAAATCATAATGCTCCAAATGCCATACCCCTTCTAGTTTGCAATAATCTTCATTGGAGATTTGTTTATTTCCTTGGTGAGCAAAGTGATAGAAATCGTCATACTCATAATAATCATTATCGTTATTTAGTGGTCCATAATGATATTTTGTAAAAGAGGTGTTGTTAGTGCCAACATGTGTTGGTTCTTCTGGTATGAACTCTGCCATGTGATTTAAGATTAAATCAGCATAGATTTTTAGGTTATAGCCATGGCAAAAATCTACCATCTTTATGAACTCTTCTTCAGTGCCATAAAAATTACTTAAATGATAGCTTACTGGCTGATAGATGCTCCACCAAGGATCGCCATTTTTTACTATAAATTCTTGAGGGGGAGATATTTTGATGGCGTCATATCCATGTTCAGCTAGAAATGGTGCTTCATGCATTATGTCGGACCATTTCCATCCTAAAAGAGTGAGAATAGAGTTTGGAGCTAGGGATGATATATCTTCGGTTGTTTCGAATTGGTCATGATTTTTAGCGTCATATTTTATTAACTTGTCTTCAAAATAAATTAGTTTTTTCGATAGCTCGATGCCAAGATTTTGAATTAATTTTTTATAAATTGATTGCGCATCCGGGTCTTGCTTTATTTTTTCAATATTGATTACTAAAGCAGTGGTTTTTTCTATAGCTGTAACTGTAGCTGAGCGGGGGTTGTTGGTTATGATGCTGATTTCTCCAAGAACACTACCAACGCCTAGAGTTGCTAGAGGAATAGTTTCTTCCTGAGCGCTACTTTCTTTGCTAACATCAACTTTGCCTTCGAGGATCAGATAAAACTCATGGCCAATCTCCCCTTCGTAAATTAAAACCGAACCTTTTTCATACACTGTTTTTTGGGCTGATTTTAGAAGATAATCTAATTCAACTTGCGTAAAGTCATTAAAAATAGGTGCAGTCAATTTCTCTAAAAGATCCATAGTGGGTATTTTATCAGTAATGGGGTCAAGTCTCAACAACCGACAAAGGGGATAGATTGAATCAGTTTGTAAAGGTTTTTTATATCGTTAGCTAGAGAAGGGATGCTAGTTTTAAGTTTGTTAATCCGATAAATGACCTGCGAAACACCTTTATTGCTTGTGTTCTGAAAAAAATCAGCAATGATTTTGAATTTTTTGCAGGACAGTTCAGCCGCAAAATAGATAGCAATTGTTCTTGGCAGATTACCCTTCATGCGATCTGCTATTTTTAATGATTCTGGAGAAACATGATAATATTTTGAAACCGTTTTGCATATATATAGAAGAGTTGGTGGGATATAGGTATTTTTATGATCAGAAATCTCTTTTGAGTGGTTATGTTTTGTTATATATGTTTCGCTGATTTGATTACGAAATATATCGGATCCTAATATTGGTAATAATTTGGTTCTGCGGTAGAAACTTTCTAGTTCATTGTCGGTTTTTTCCATAACAAATAATGAGTATTTGTTTTTTTGTTGTTTTGTGCCAAAACGAGAGAGTGTTTCTTTCGTATAGAGCCAATCAGGTGGCATAATATTTTTGCTGTAAAATTGGTAACTAGACCAAAGGTATTTCGCTGGGTGTTTAACTAATCCTGCTTTAAATGGGTTTAAGTGTATGTAACGACTGAGGCGTAATAGATAATTTTCTGCATCTACTAAAATTGATTTATAGCGGCCACGAAACAAAGCCCCATCTTTTTTATACTTTCTATTGTAATATTGAGTATATAATCCATCCAGATGTCGCATTCCCCGACTTAAATTGGCTAATGGAGTACATGTCAAAATGTGGTAATGATTGGGCATCAAACAATATGCGTGAATTTCAAAGCGATATCGGCGATGTATTTGTAATAGAAGATTTGAAAACTTTTTATAGTCATCATCATCGTGGAATACAATCACGCGAGAGGTGCCACGATTCATTACGTGATACCAAGCGTTTGGATATAGTATTCGTAGAGGCCTAGACACAATAATGCTATGATGGCAGAAAGAGAAGGTTTGATAAATACCGTATTAATAGCTATATTATCAAGTCGTATCTGTTTGTTCTTGAATTATTTTCGTTGTCGGTTGTTGAGACTTGACCCCTTAATTTCGTTGTCGGTTGTTGAGACTTGACCCCTTAACCCTTAAGCTCTACACAGTTAAGTTCCTTGCACAGCTTGACAACGCACATGGTTGGCTTGACCCTCTTTGAGGGAAAAGACCGGTAGTGAGGTATTGATAAAAAGTGACTATGCTTCATAGCTTATGACTCTAGCTATTATTAACAGTCGAGCAAGTTTTGGTATCGAAGCGCCACCAGTTACTATTGAAGTGCATCTTTCTCCAGGGCTTCCATCTCTTTCGATGGTTGGTTTGCCAGAAACTGCGATTAAAGAAAGCAAAGACCGGGTGCGAAGTGCTTTGATTAATTCAGGTTTCGAATTTCCAGCGCGGCGAATAACAATTAATCTTGCGCCAGCTGATCTGCCCAAAAAAGAGGGGGGGCGTTTTGATCTACCAATTGCGCTCGGAATTTTAATTGCTTCAAAACAGATCGAAATAGAAGATGTTTCACAATATGAATTTGCGGGTGAACTTGCGCTTGATGGTAAGTTGCGTCCTTTTAGCGGTGCTTTACCACTTGCTTTAGCAACTAAAAAAGCGGAGCGTATTTTAATTTTATCTAAAGAAAGCGCATATGAAGCTGGGTTGGTATCTGGAATTGAAATTTTTGCATTAGGGCATTTGCTTGATGTATGTAGATATCTGGTTGGTTCTAAAGTTTTTCATCCATATAAGATGCCGTTATCTGAAAAGGCTCCAATAAATGGTTTGGATATTAGTGATGTTTATGGCCAAAATTACGCTAAGCGTGCGTTAGAGATAGCGGCGGCTGGTGGGCACAGTTTATTTATGGTTGGTCCGCCAGGGGTTGGTAAAACAATGTTAGCTAATCGTCTGATTACAATTTTGCCTGAGATGAATGATGATGAGGCTTTAGAAACTGCAACGATCTATTCAATTTGTGGCAAAAAAGATCATTTGCGGTTTTGGCAAGTTCGTCCTTTTCGAGCGCCGCATCATACAGCTTCAAGTGTAGCTTTAGTTGGTGGTTCTAGTCCTCCTCGTCCAGGAGAGATTTCTCTAGCTCATAATGGAGTGCTATTTTTAGACGAGCTACTTGAGTTTAACCGAAACGTTTTAGAGGCATTACGAGAACCGCTTGAATCGAAACATGTAACTATATCACGCGCTGCTCATCAAGCAAGATTCCCTGCTAAATTTCAACTGGTGGTGGCGATGAACCCTTGTCCATGTGGATATTTTGGTGATAATCGATCAATTTGCAACTGCACTTTGGATCAAATTAAACGTTATCGCGCCCGTGTTTCTGGACCATTTTTAGATCGAATTGATCTTTGGCTTACGGTGCCCTCATTGCCAAAAAATATTTTATCTTGTTCGACAAATAGCGAAACTAGCCAGCAGATAAGGGTAAGAGTTATCAAGGCGCGTGAGTATGCTATTTCTCGGCAAGGGAAAATTAATTCAGAACTTACAAATAAAGAAATGGAAAGATTTTGTTTTATCACAGCAAAAGATCAAGAATTTTTAGAGGGAGTGGTAGATAAGTTTAAGCTTTCTACCCGTTCTTATCATAGGATTATAAAAATATCGCGCACAATTGCTGATCTTGATGCCGAAAAGGGTATTAAAGATCGTCATATACAAGAGGCTATTAGTTATCGTAGAGGAAAGTGATTTTTGTGGAATTGCGGAGCTGTTGAATAAATTAAGGGCTTATGATTTTTTGGAAGTAATTAAAAGTTATTGGTTAATGCTTAGCTCGTTACTCTTTTTAATATTTTAAAGTTGCTCAGTCAATTGATAAATAATTTATAATATTAAATTTTGCGATCAAAACTGGATGATGAGATATATGTTATGCTGTTGGCGGTAAGAGAAGTGTTCGTGTGGTTCGTGTGTGCTATTATGTTGGATGTATTTATTGTATGGTTGGTTATGTCGTTGTAAAAATCACTTGTTAGGTAATTAAAATTTTGGGGTATATTTATGAATAGAGGTTCAATAAGAGTTATAAATCAAAATGAAATTAGTTTTCAGGATAAGGCTGCTGAAGTGTTGGTTAAGTTTTTGCAGTTTCATGATGAGCATCCTAGGATAAGTAGTTTTGTTGCCGGAGCAGTTGGTGCGATTTTTATAGTTGCGTCAGTAAGAAGGATGTTTGGAGAAAATAAGATTTCTACAGTAGATGTTGGTATGCAAAAGTATCAATATCCCTTTGCTTATGCTTTCCCAGAGTATTGTTTGAAAGAGAGTCCTTATAGAGGTCGAAGCTCTTCTATTTGAGACTGACAATATTTATCACTTGGTTTTAAATAAGATTTTTGATCGGGATTGGTTAGGTAAATAGATATATCAATAAATTGGGGGAGTAAATGAATGAAATTAAATTCCATTAAAGAGATCTCTCTAACGGATTGGGTTTGGGTTAGTGGAGGCAAACAAGGTGCTCATGCGGGTAATCATGAGGATGTTGTTAATCCTGATTTTTTAACTTTAGTGTCAGAAAATAAGCGTAATATTGTAGTATTCATTTCTGGTTGTGTTATTGGTTTTACATTATTTACTATAGCTACCATTTGTTGCCCTTATTTTATTAAGAAATATGAAAATAAAAAAAGAGATTAACCTGTAAAGGTGAATAAATATTGTCTTTTCTGATATAGGGCGGGGCGGTTACTACGAAGTTTGGTTGCAAAATCATCAACAGTTGTTGTTTTGTATGTTTTATACCTGGTGGTTTAACGTGGTTCAAGAATTATCTTTATGTGGTCTTTGTCTCAGAATCCAGAGAAGGTATCAGGGGTTTTTAGATCGCAACCGCTTTATATTAGGCATTTAATTTTATTTTAATGTTTCATGATGCCGTTTTGTTACAATATATTATAGTGATAATAATTGATTGGGAGATATGATATGAGTATGAATTCAATAATAGAGCTTGAGCAAGTTGATATTAATTGTATCAGCGGGGGTTTTAGTCGCCGTGAAATGGCTTGGAAAGAGGTCGATGATCAAGATGATGATAAGCTCAAAAATGATCCGGTTAGGGCGGCTGTTGGTTTTGGAATAATGATTCTTATAGCAACCATTGGTTTAATTTCAATTGTTATGGAGCAGAAGAAAGAGTTGGATGCGCATAAACAAGGCAATGATAGTCGTAAATCATCTAGTGCGCGTAGTTAAAGTTAATATAAACCAAAGCAACTAAGAAGGTGTTGGTAATAGAATTTTTTATTTTGGGAAGTTAGATAGAGATATGAGTTTAAGCTCAATAACAGAACTAAGCCAAGCAGACATAGATCATGTTATAGGATCTGGTGTTGATGATAGCCCTTTTGTGCTTGGTTTTTTGGCTGTAGCTGTGCTAGGTATTGTTTTTTATTTATTTCCCAGGCAGGGTGAAGAAGATAGGTGGCAGAAATTAAAAGAAAGTGCTCTTGCTGCGATGGAGGAAGAAGCATGGGGTGATGGAGATTCATTTTCTTTTTAAATATAATATTGTTAACGCCATGTTTGGGTTTATGGGTAAGAGGATATTTTTTAGGCGACTCCTAACTTTCTTAATTAATAGGACGGCGCTGAAATCATAGAAATAATAAGCAATGCAGGTTGTTAATTGTAAAATATCCAGTGTGACTAAAGCTAGATAGAGGCTCTTTGGTTTCATTTTTTGTTTATAACCTTATGGTAGATCTCCAGAGATTTTGTGAAAACTTATTTGTTTTTAATGGGTTGAGATGATAACCCGATTTTTCCAAACTAAAGTCGTTTGGTCGCAATTGCTAGATTTAGGCCGATAATCAGTGTAGAATCCCCTCTCTTTAAAAATTTGGCCAATCTTGGTCGCGAGATTGGTTTTGTATATAACTTCGGAGATTAAAATGAAACAGACTTTTACTATCAATGCTACTTTACGTGGCGATCAGGGCAAAGGTGCGAGCCGCCGCCTACGTCATGCTGATAAAGTTCCAGGAATCGTTTATGGTGCTGGCACAGAGCCAGCAATGATTATAATTGAGCATAATGCGTTATTGAAATTATTGGTGCACGACTCTTTTTATACCAAAATTCTAGATTTAGATATCGATGGCAAAAAAGAGCAAGTTATTTTAAGAGATCTTCAGCGTCATCCTTTTAAACCAAGAATTTTGCATTTAGATTTACAGCGTATTAGTGATGCAGAAACGATTGCAATGCGTGTTCCATTGCGCTTTTCTGGTGAAGCTAACTCTCCAGGGGTTAAGCTTTCTGGTGCATTAATTTCACATTTGATGTCAAATATTGAAGTGCGTTGTTTGCCTAAATATTTACCAGAAGTGGTTGAAGTCGATCTTTCACAAATTGTTCTTAACCAAACCATTCATTTGTCAGATTTAAAATTACCAAAAGAAGTTGAAATTGTTGCGCTTGCTCATGGCGAGGATAAACCTATAGCAACAGCTTATATCCCACGGGTAGCGGTTGAAGATACAGCCGCTCCAGTTGCCGCTGAGGTCCCTGTTGCTGGTAAACCTGCTGCAGAAGAGGGAGCAGCAGATAAAGAGGGTGCTGAGGATAAAGGTAAAAAATAAAAAGGCTGATCTTTGGAAGAAGGAATTAAATTGATTGTGGGTCTGGGTAATCCAGGCCCGCAGTATGAGAATACCAGGCATAATGTTGGGTTCTGGTTAGTTAAATCTTTGGCCGAAAAATATCATGGTGATTTCAGGTTGGAATCAAAGTTTAGAGGATTTGTTAGCGAAATAAAGATCGCTGACCATAAATGTAGGTTGCTTTTGCCAGAAACATTTATGAATTTAAGCGGTGATGCTGTTGGTAGAGTGGCAAAGTTTTATAAAATTCCAAGCAGTTCAATTTTAGTAGTTCACGATGAGTTAGATTTTTCCCCTGGAGATATTCGTTTAAAAAAAGATGGCGGTGCTAATGGTCATAATGGGGTACAGAATATTATTGATCAATTAGGCACTAACGATTTTTGGCGGATACGGATCGGTATTGGTAAAGCAAAGTCTAAAGATGGCTTCAGTGATTATGTATTATCTAAACCTAGTAAGTCTAATCTTGGACAAATTCTTGATGCGATTGATCATGCTGTGATGACTATTCCTAAATTAGTTGCAGGTGATTTTGCGTCTGCAATATCAGAATTCAAAGGGACTAGGTCTTAGTTTTTGTTTGTCCTCATGAGATCTTTGCCGCTGGGCCCAGAATGT
Organism: Gammaproteobacteria bacterium; assembly: GCA_018814965.1. Taxonomy (GTDB): domain Bacteria; phylum Pseudomonadota; class Gammaproteobacteria; order UBA9339; family UBA9339; genus UBA9339. Next base: position 10,849 of record JAHIYS010000124.1, on the reverse strand, counting down.
TTTTTTAAACATAGTTTATCTAATTGGAACCTTTTTACTATTTTCCTCTGGCTCTGAATTTTCAACAGGGCCAGAGGAATTGCAAGGACTGCTTCAGTTATTAATATTATCCAAAATCTTTAATAGTGCGAAGCGTGGTTTTCAGCCATGAGGTCACTGAAGGTCCCATAAAATCTAGCGCCATCAGTATAAAAAGCGCGTATCCGTCTTATGAGACTGCCCAACCAAGACCGTGTCGAATTACTGTTGCCCATTTCACCATCTTCTCCAGCATCCCCTTGATTATTGTTTGCAGCATTTAACGGTTCCTGTCTAGTATCTGTTACAACTGTGCTAGTAATAATAGATGTTTCATCGCCTTCGTTACTTCTTTCTTCAGGCGTTAATAAGCTCACCATACTAAATATACATATGGAGGTGTTTTATGATGGATCATTTTTGGAATAGAAAGCAAAATCCAAGTTCAAATCAAAATCCCACAGCTAAGACAATGGTTTTTAATATAATCTCGCAAGGCAACGTGATGAGCTTTGGTTTTAAAGCACTTGAAGCATGTACGTTTATCTCTGAGCATGTCACATTCGCCTTGTTAAGTGAATCAGAGGAAATGATCAAAATATCTAACATGCTAAAAATTAGTGATGCAGATGCCTATAATAATAAAGAAAACGAAATCCGTACGGCTTTGGTTAATGTAGTTGAAGATGCGGTTAAAAATGGTGTGGCTGATAAAGGGCTGCTAGCTAAAAGCGATTCAGCAAAAAAGATTGGCCTATTTTCTAAGGCGGCGGTAGATGATCTTATCGGCAAAGAGTTATTACAGCTATTGGCATTAGAAAAACTTGAGGGTTTCGCTGCAAAAATCTATAGCACATCAGAAGAAAAAGAAGCTGGTTATCTTATAGATTTTGAGCAAGTTCTACGTGATAATATAAAAGAAAATACCGGTATGATCATAACCAAAAATGGGCATACCGCTTCTGTAGTTAATCTATCAGGAAGAATTATCTATACTGATACAAAAGCCTTTGTAGCAAAAACCACTATCTTCGCAGATATTAATAGTTTTATTGATTATACCAAAAATGAAAATGGTTTTAAAAATGCTCCTCAGATCGACCTAACTTTTGTTAAACATAAAGAACCAGAATTGCAGTCCGGCGACGCTCTCGCTGAATCTGAAGATGAGCAGGAAAGAAAATTAGATACGCCACAGGTCTAGGTATTAAGGGACCGTCGCAATCTTTGTTCTAAAAGCAATGGTACGTTGTATACAGGTGTTACCAATAATTTAGTTCGTCGCGTGTATGAGCACAAACAAAAATCGATGGACGGGTTTACCAAAAAATATGCGTTAGATAAGCTTGTTTACATAGAGTAGTTTAATAACATCAATGCAGCTATTGCTAGAGAAAAAGCTATAAAAAGATGGTATCGACTTTGGAAGTTGAGGCTGATAGAGCAACATAACTCTGAATGGGAGGATTTGTATGAATTATTATTTTGACTGGATTCCCGCCAAAAGCATGCGGGAATGACAAATACTTTCAGATTGCGACAGGCCCATTAAGTATCGATAATTAATAATTATTGGCTTCGTTGAAAACGGGACGACAGTGATTGAGATAGTTCCGGAATTATTAAAACTTAGCAATATGTTAACTGTTGAGACTAGGTATCATTAAGTATTAGCAATATTGTTAATTGTTGAGACTATACCCCAATTTTATATCCTAGCTATTTGCTAAAACATTACAAATCTCATCTTGAAGTTTGTGATATTTCTTAGGGCTGTCCAAAAATGAATTTATGATAATTGCAAATGCTATGATCTCTTGGTTTTTGGTTTTGATGTATCCAGCTAGTGATGAAGAATTTGCCATATTGCCGGTTTTAGCATAGAGACGATGCTTTAAATTTGGCATCCGATTTTTTAAAGTGCCGTTTATTCCTGTAAATGACAACGAATTTATAAAGCTTCGTTTAATTGTTTCATCACGGTAAGCAAAGTCTAATGCTGTTACCAATAGTGTTGGTGTTATTAGATTATAACGTGATAAACCTGATCCATCCTCCATATACATTTGATTGAATGATTTTCTGGTTTTTGATTCTAAGATTGTTTTCACCGCTTTGGCGCTGCTTTGCCAAGAGGATTGCTTATTGAAAAATGAAGCCCCGAGTTTTTTGTAAATAGCGTCGGCAAAAGTATTGTCAGATTGTTTTAGAGAAATTTTAGTTAGATCTGATAAAGGTGATGATTGATGCTCAACTAAAATAGTGAGGGGTTCATTTTGTGGTATTTTTTTTAATTCAATGGCCCCGGTTAATTTAATATCATTAGCTTGTAACTGTTCAAGTAGCAGATTTTTAGCATATAAGCGGGTATTGCGGATAGTTGTAAAAATATATTGTGGCTTACTGTGGGTTTTTAAGCAACCAGATACATGGTAGTTGTTATTGCCAGAAGCTTGTAGTTTGAGAGAGCATCCTTTGCTATCTGGCCCAGGATTTTTTGAGATTACACTGTTGACTACGGATACATAATTTATATTGTTAGCAAGAATTGCTGGCTGTTCAGATTTTTGTGCGATTAATTTCAATCCGAAGCAATTTTTATCAATAATTATGGCGCCAATAGGAGCAGAACCACAATAATTAAGATCCCCCCATAACCAACCGTCAGCTAAAAGAGAATTATCAAAAACAGTGTCATCAATATAAATATTCCCGTTAATTGTTTTTAATCCCATATCGGCGAGTTTCATTACAATATTATCAATATCTTTTTTAGTCAAAGATGGATCGCCATCAAAATATATATAAAGATCGTTGTTTATGATCCCATGGTCGACGTCAATGTTTTTTGTCAAAATCTTGGTTTGGAAGCGATAATCTACGCCTAAAAAAGAAAGAGCTGCAATTGATGACAATATTTTTAAGGTGCTCGCTGGTAGGAATAATTGATGGGGATTTTTTTGATAAAGAATTTTATCTTGTGTGATGGATCTGACAACTATTCCAGCATTGATGTTAGGGTTGTATTTTTTCAATGCGTTGTTAATTTTTCCTTGAATTAGGGCTGGGTTGCTCGAGGTGGCGGTTTGCGCTGTAAGAGAGAGTAAAAAAAAGAAAATGACTCGTAGCATTGTTTTTGTCATGATTGTAAATCCTTATATTCGATCTTTGGGCAAAACATTAAGTTCCCTGGGTGATTATGGCATGATGGTATAAAATGCCAATATAAATTTAATAAATTCCATTTTTATTAAAAACCCTTTGAATTCAAAGGGTTTTTAATTTATTATTGCTCTTTTCAAATACATTTTTTTCACGTACAATCGCACCCCTAATGGATATATTCCCTGCGGTTCCTGTTTTTGATAGGATAAATTTTTATGTGGGGACAGAACAATTTAATAAGAGGCTATAGGCATCAATATGGTAGTAATACGTTTATCTCGTGGTGGCAGTAAAAAAAGACCGTTTTATAAGGTTGTGGTTGCTGATCGTCGTGCAGCTCGTGATGGTAAATATATCGAGCATTTGGGTTATTTTAATCCTATTGCCGTTGGCGGTGAAAAGAGGCTCGAGCTTGATAAGGAACGTGTAACTCATTGGATTGGCCAAGGTGCGCAACCATCAGATCGAGTGAAAAATTTATTACGCGAACTTGATAAACCAGAGATTCTTGAAAAAAGAGAAGTGAAGGAACAAGCCCATAAAGCTAAGAAGAAAGAGGAAGCTAAGGTTAAACTAGAAGAAGCTAAAGCTAAGCTAGAAGAGGCTGAAAAAGCTGCTGAAGTTAAAGAAGAAGTAGCTGAACCTGAAGCCGAAGTGGCTGCAGAATCTAAGTAATTTATGACATCTTCTGTTTCATCTCCTGTAATGGTGGGGCGCTTTGGTAGGGCCTTCGGTGTTTTGGGATGGATTAAAATCATATCTTTTACGACCCCCAGAGAAAATATTCTTGATTTCCAACCGTGGTTAATTCGAAAAAATGATCAGTGGGAAGAGCTCTATTTTGAGTCAAGTAAAAGCCGTGTTGGTAGTATTATCGTAAAGTTGGCTAGTTGTAATTCGCCAGAAGAGGTATCTAGTTTCACTAATATTGATATTAATATTTTGCGGGAACAATTACCTAAGTTATCAAATGACGAATATTATTGGGACGATCTTATTGGTCTGGAGGTTATTAATACAGACGGTGTGAAGTTAGGGGTGGTACAGAGCCTACTGGCGACCGGATCAAATGATGTTTTAGTTGTTATGGGTGATAGTAAGCGTCTAATTCCATATGTTTCAAGTGTTATTGTTAATGTTGATTTGCCTAATAAGTCTATCCATGTAGATTGGGGCGAGGATTTTTTATAATTTTAAGCTTTGAATTTGAAATGGCAGAATGATTGGGGTTGATAGTATGCGATTTGATATAGTCACGCTGTTTCCAGAAATGTTTGCTGCTATAGATTACGGTGTTGTTGGGCGTGCAAAAGAGAACGATCTAATTAGCCTGAATTGTTGGAATCCAAGAGATTATACTAAAGATAATTACCATAAGATTGATGATAGTCCTTATGGTGGTGGCCCAGGAATGGTGATGATGGTTCCTCCTTTGCAAGCAGCAATCCAAGCTGCTCGTAAAGATGATGGCGCTGAGACTCTGGTGGTTTATTTAACGCCCCAAGGTAAGTTATTAGACCATGATTTAGTTATGGATCTAACTACCAAGAAACGACTAATTTTGGTGTCTGGTCGTTATGAAGGGATTGATGAGCGCTTAATGAAAATTGAGCCTGGAATAGAGGTATCGATTGGTGATTATGTTTTAAGTGGTGGTGAATTGGCGTCAATGGTTATTATTGATGCGGTTACAAGACAGTTGCCAGGAGTGGTTGGGGATGCGGGTTCTGTAGAGCAGGACTCTTTTGTTGGTGGATTGCTTGATTATCCTCATTATACGCGGCCTGAGGAGATAGAAGGGTATAAAGTTCCAGCGGTATTGTTGAGTGGTAACCATGCTGAAATAGACCATTTTAGGAAAAAACAGGCTCTTGGGCGCACTTGGCTCAAAAGACCTGAATTATTAGCAAAAATCGAGTTGACAGCAGCAGATAGAATGTTATTAAATGAATTTATTAAAGATCAAACATCATTTTGAGGTAGTGTACATGCAGCATATAATTCAACAGCTTGAAAACGAGCAAATAAAAGATAAGACGATTACAAAATTTTCCATCGGGGATACAGTAGTCGTTAAGCTAAAAATTAAAGAAGGGGAGCGTGAACGTCTTCAAGCATATGAAGGGGTTGTTATTGCAAAAAAGAATCGTGGAATTAACTCATCTTTTACTGTTCGTAAAATATCTCATGATGAAGGTGTAGAAAGAGTTTTTCAAACCTATAGCCCACAAATCGAAAGCATCACTCTTAAGCGTCGTGGTGATGTGCGTAAAGCAAAGCTATATCATCTCCGTGAACTATCTGGTCGTAAGGCTAGAATTCGTGAAAAAATGGTACGAAAGGATGAGGTTGTACAAGAAGAAGCAGCTTAAGTACGACAGTGTGATAAATAGCATTCTAGGTAAGTTGGGTGTAGTGATTGTCGACAAGAAAATTGCGCGAATTGATTTTTTGTCCCCTAGTATACCTTTGATTCCTCCTAACAGTCTTGCAGCAAAACGTATTATATCTAAAATAAAAAAATATTTTTGCGATCCAAATTCGAAATTTAATTTAACAATAAATCTTAGTGGCACGGTGCTACAACAAAAAATCTGGAGGTTGTTGCGAACAATTCCAGTTGGTGCAACTATAACTTACGGGGAGTTGGCAAAAATTATTAAGACTAGCCCTAGGGTTATCGGTAATGCTTGTCGCCGAAATCCTGTGCCAATTATTATACCTTGTCATCGTGTGGTTGCAGCTTCAGGTTTGGGTGGTTATTGTGGTAAAACTGGCCAAACTACTCTTAAAATTAAAATGTGGTTATTGAATCATGAGCGTAAAATATCCTAAGTATACGTTCCTAATGAATTTAAATGATAAATAAAAAAATTAGATCATATGAAAATAAAAATCCCAGCGTTTGAAAAAGCTAAAGTTCTTGTGGTTGGGGATGTGATGCTTGATAGATATTGGCGAGGAGATGTATCCCGTATCTCTCCTGAAGCTCCTATACCCGTGGTGCATGTACAGAATATTGAAGAGCGCGTGGGTGGTGCCGGTAATGTTGCTTTTAACATTAATGCACTTGGTGGTAAGGCCAGTCTTTTAGGTTTGGTTGGGAATGACCATGTTGCAGAAACTATTGAAAAAGGTCTTGATCATGAAGGAATAGCGCATTGTTTAGTGCGGGTTCCAGATGCCACTACTATTTGTAAATTGCGTGTGATTGGTCAAAGCCAGCAATTGATCCGTTTGGATTTTGAAAAACATTTTGGTGATTGGGGAGATGAATCATTTTTTAACGCATATATTACTCGGTTAACTGATAGCAATTTAGTAATTCTATCCGATTATGGTAAGGGGACATTACAGCATAGTACAAAATTAATTGAGCTTGCACGCAAAATGCAGAAGCCTGTTTTAGTAGATCCCAAAAGCAAAGATTTTAGTATTTATCGGGGAGCTACAGTAATTAAGCCAAATATGGCAGAATTTGAAGCTGTAGTTGGTCATTGCCGTGATGAGGCTGAAATTGAATCTAAAGCGAGGCAGTTATTGCAACAATATAATTTTGAAGCAATTTTAATTACTCGTGGTGCTCATGGCATGAGCTTGGTTTGTAAAGATAAGCCAGTTATCCATTTACCAACAAAAGCGCGTGAGGTTTATGATGTAACTGGAGCTGGTGATACTGTTATCGCTGCTTTAGGAGCAGCGATGGCTGCTGGTGAAGAGTTGCATGATGCCATGCTCATTGCTAATATTGCAGCGGGTGAAGTGGTGAAGAAGTTGGGTACATCAACAATTTCAATTTCTGAATTAAGACGCGCAATGCAACATCAGCAAAATCCATGGGCAGGTGTTGTGGATGAAGAACATTTGTTGCAGCAGGTTAAAGATGCGCGAGCACATGGTGAAAAAATTGTTGTTACCAATGGATGTTTTGATATTTTACATTCTGGTCACGTGATCTATTTAGAAAAAGCAAAAGCTCTTGGTCAAAGATTGATTGTAATTGTAAATGATGATGCTTCAGTATCCCGCTTAAAAGGTCCTAAAAGACCGATTAATAAAGTACAAGATCGTATGTTAGTTTTAGCTGCTTTGGGTTCTGTGGATTGGGTAGCTCTCTTTTCTGAAGATACTCCAGAGCGCTTAATCAAATTAATTAATCCTGATATTTTGGTTAAGGGTGGTGATTATAAGGTGCATGAAATTGCTGGATCCGATCATGTTTTAAGTCAGGGTAATGAGGTAGTAATTATCCCTTTTGAAGATGGTTTTTCTACAACATTGATGTTGGATAGAATTAAAGATTAATATGTTGGGTGTTGGATGACAGCTATAGTATTTTGCCTGCTCGTTGAAAAACTCAGGACCTGAGGAAAATAGTAAAAAAATTCTAATTAGATCAGCTGTGATTAAAACAACATTTCGGATTCCGCGATAAAGTCGCTCGACGATAGGTGTTAGTTACCAGACGACAAACATTAAGTTATGCCAAACAACGGGACAACAACTTTCGTATAGTGATATTTATTGAACTCTGTCGCCCCGTTGAAGAACGGGGCCCAGAAAACATTGAACTATGTCAAATCGTGTAAGACAACCATAAGGATTGTAGTTGTCCCTATGCTTACTGTTTTGGCATATAAGCTGCCATAGCCGGATTGGAGCAAGCTTGTTTGCGTTCATCGGTAGCATCGCTTTCTAAATCCCAGCACCTATTTGCAATTAGAGCGCCAATTGGTTTTAGATATTGCATCTCTTCTTGCATATCTGCTGCAGTTAGCCTCATGCCGCTGGCTCCTATTACTAGCGCATTTAGCTCATTATCTTGATGGAGTTTCCATAGGAAATAATTTAGAGTTTTAATTGAGTATAAAATTTCAAGATTGACATCAGCCACAGTCATTTTCTTTAGATCCTCATAATATTGTTTATCAAGGCCAGCAATTGCAGCTTCTCTTTCTCTTTCTACTAAACTCTTATCATCTTTTTTGTCAAAATCAATAGTTCTTGCTTGATATGAGCTTATTAGCCCTTGAAGATAAAGGGAGCGCAAAATGTTATTTGCTCGCATTTTTGCTTTAAATTCTTGAAAGAGAGGATTTCTCTTTAAAAATTTCTCCATATTATCTAAGTCACTCCCGCTTCCTGACGAGCTTGCCTTTGTTGATATCTCTATGCTTGTATATGGAAGATCCTGGCTTGCGTATGGTAGTTGTATGGTAACTTTGTTGTTTACAGCTTCTGCTTTGCTTGGAATGCTAATGTTTTTTGATGCTGGTACTGCTTGGAGAATGTAGCTTATGAATAGTTTTGCTTTATTCTGCATTTTTTGATCTGTATATTTATCTGGACCGATTAAACTTTCAATATTAGGAGCGTTGCTTTCGATTGGAGAGTTGCTGTTTAAGCTACCATAAGGAGAGGTGCTTTTATCTTTTTCTGGATCGGGATTTAGTCCTAAAGAAGCGCGATCAATATTGTTGCTCCCATTTTCAATCGGTTCTGCTAGAAGGGCTTTCCCATCATTAATTTTTGTTGATATGCTTTGTTGGAGGTTATATCCGAGTATCTGTGCTTGTAGCTTTTGTAGTGCTTCCTCATTTTCGTCGCTTTTTTCCATAAAATTCATGCTAGAAAAATCCTTTGTGCTATACAATGAGTAAAAATTTTGAGCATATAAGGTAATTTTGTCGTCGATAGTTCCAACTTCTTCCATTTTCCCTGTGCTGGGATTAAATGTACCTTTGAATGTGTCATCAAATAAAGTAGTCATTTGGATGTTAATCGCTTTTAGTTGATCTACTATGCTAGTTTGAGTAGTGTTATTTAAAGCTTTAATAACTTCTTTTTTCATCGCGGTTATAGCGCCTACAACATCCGTAGGATCTTGTGCTAAAAGTGTTGGGGTGTATGACAACATTAATCCTGTAAAAACCCATAGTATTTTAAATTTGAAATTTGTTTTCATAAGCTTTCCTTTGATTATTTTAATTAACGATATTGCATTCCTGTTGGTTGTATAGATGTAGAAGCTGGTTCCTGCTTTTGATCTGTTTGATTAGGTTTGTTTGTGGTTGAGTTTGAGGCGTCAGTAGTTGGGGCGAATATATTTAATGTTGTTGATCCTGCTTGAGGTTTTGGGGCTTCGTTATTAGTATCTTGGTCAGTGTTATTGTTTGAAGTTGTCATTGGCTTAGAAGCAAATGGTGGAAATGGTATTTTAAATGGCTGCCGATCGGTTGATTGTTTAGACGCGTTTTTTTGGTCATCTGATGTTTCAGTGGTTGTAGATGCTTTGGCAACCTCTGTGGGCTTTATTCCAGTATTTTTGATTAGCAGGAATTGATTTTGTTTGGTTCTGCATATGGTGTCGGTTGGTGCGCAAGTTACGGCAAATGTTACTGTCGGGATAAAAAGAGTCAGTAGGGTTATTTTTGTTATGTTATGCATTTTTATTTATCCCCCAAGATTTGTAATATAGTGGTTAAACGATTTTCAGAAAAAATTCTACCAAGCAAGCGTAAACGTTCAAATACTATATTGCGTCGTAGAAATAGCTCAGATGTGTTTTCGGTATTTTTTGCGCTAGCTTCAGCATGAGTTAGTATTTTTGATGCTGCACCAGGATGGGCTGCATCCATTGATTGCAGTAATCTTAAAGCCCGCCCCATTTTGATATAAGATGATATCTTAATAAAATCATCTTCCTCTTGAAGATCTATATTGCCGATATTATCAAGAGTGGTGCCAAGTTCATTTATGATCTTTTCTAACTCAGGATCACCATCTAGAGTCCAGTTTTCAACTCCTTCCATGAAGGACAGTATTTTATAAATCGAAGGCTCTGGATATTTGTGCCAAAATTCGTGAGAACTTTTATTGCTAAGATCCGGCATAACTTTCCTGTTTTAATAAAATATATTTCTAAGTACCATCTCTAGAGCAAATTGATTTGGTGCTTAATCCCTGTAACGCTAATACCTTTTAGATATAAAAATTATACACAAATTATCTGATAGGTGCAATTAGCTGTATAAGACCGCCACATATTGCGCTCTTCGTTATTTTGAGATTGTACTATAAGAAACTGAATTGGCGATTTAAAATCTCTTTAGGTCTAACCTTAAAGGATCTCGGTCGAAACATTGGTAACAATTCTGCTGATTGGTTTTCTTTAATGAGGTTATTTCCTAAAGATGAGGATTGTATGCGAGATGTTATGCCAAGCGAGTCAAGAAGCATCCAGCAGAAGTCAAAAACCACACCAAATGGGTATAGAGGCCTCTTGTTGGAGCAGGGGGTATGATTCTTCTTATAGCTAGTTGCTTCAAGAAAACGATTTGCTAGTTGTTGAAATTGTTCGCATGAGGGTGTTTCCATTAATTTTGTTTCTATTGCTTACGTCATAAAAAACTCCAGCTGGCTTCATTTCGATAAATTTTTTGTTGATACTAATAACTAGTGTTATGCTCTTTTTGTCCAGTTTGGTAGCATGGTTGTTTGGGTTTTCAGGGTAATATTTTGCAAAATAATTTCGACATTATAGTGATTGGTGGTGGGCACGCTGGAATTGAGGCTGCTCATGCTTGTGCTCGCATGGGCGCTAAAACCCTTCTTCTTACCCATAATATTGATACCATCGGTGAGATGTCATGTAATCCGTCGGTTG
>JAHIYS010000123.1 GCA_018814965.1 Gammaproteobacteria bacterium | reverse complement strand
CTTAACATCTGAACCGCTAACCGAAAATCCTTGCGCTAATAGTATGCGGGCTAAGGCACTCATGCCCACCCCCCCGATACCTACAAAATGCACTTTTTCCCTGGGTATTATCTTAAGTAGTGCTCTCATCTCAATTCTTATTTTTTACTATCTGCATCATTAGCGCCACGAGATTATCTGCCGCTTTAGGATTAGCCAATCCAGCGTTAGCTCTACGCATAGACTCAAGTGTTTCTGGCTGCTGCATAAGCTCACTAATTGTCTGACTAAGGCAAGTAACCGAGTTTTCATCCTCATATACGATACGAGCGGCCCTTTGTTGCTGCATCACGTTAGCATTAATAAGCTGATGAGCCCCAGCATAAGGGTAGGGGATCAAAATTGACGCGCAGTTAAAATAACTCAATTCGCTTAATGAAGTAGCCCCGGCCCGACAAATCACTAAATCGGCTGCAGAATAAGCTACACTCATATCAAATAGATATGGTTGGACAACAACTTTAATTTTGACGTCTTTATATTTATCATTAATTTTTCCGAAATCTTTTTCGCCAGTTAGATGTATCATCTGTAATTTGTCTCTCAGATTAGACCCCAACCTGGCTATTGCCTGGACGATACAATTATTAATAAAACTTGCTCCTTGGCTGCCGCCAAATACAAGAATTACAAACTTATCCAAATCTAAGTCTAATAGTTGCCTAGCTGTTTGTTTTTCTACATGCCTGAGATCCTGACGCAAGGGGTTGCCTGTATAATAAATATTATTGCCTTTAAGATAAGCTCTTGTCTGGCTAAAACTAATCGCAACTTTTGTAGAACTACGTGCGAGAAAACGGTTAGCTAAGCCGGGGGTAACATTTTGCTCATGTATTAAGGTTGGCATGCCAAGTGATTTTGCCCCTAAAATAGCCACCAAGGAACTAATACCTCCAAAACCAACTGCTATATCTGGTTTAATTCTAATTAGTAAGAAAAATGTCTTAATGCTTGCCTTAATAAATTTTATCAGAAAATACAAATACTGCAACAGAAAAATAATCCCATTCTTGGAGGTACTGGAAGGCTGGTTAATATAATCTATAGCAAATACTTTAAAATTTACATTCTTAAGTATTTTTTCTTCGATTTGCTTTATCGTGCTAATAAAAATTATCTCTGCTGTATTGATTCTTTTTTGCAGCGCTACAGCAAAACTAATCGCTGGATAGATATGGCCACCTGAACCAGCCGCATTGATCAGTATTTTCATCTATTATTTTTTCCAATATTCAAAATCATGCCCACATAAACCATATTAAACACCAAAGATGTTCCGCCATAACTGATAAAAGGGAACGGTAAACCTTTCGTTGGCATAATACTTGTCACTACCCCCATGTTAATTAACGCCTCAATCATTAAACAGGAAATACAACCAAAGGCTAACAACTGCCCAAAATCATCTTTAGCCTTCAGAGTTATTTTTGCTGCTTGAACTAAAAAAATAATAAATAAAACAATCACCGCCATCGTCCCCAAGAATCCCAACTCCTCACCAATAATTGAAAAAATAAAATCCGTATAAGCCGCCGGCAAATAAAGCAGCTTTTGTTTGCCCTGCCCCAATCCTACTCCGGTTAGTCCGCCTGAGCCTAATGCTACCAGTGACTGTATAATCTGAAAACCACTTCCGTGCGGATCCGCCCAAGGATCAAGAAAAGCTAAAATTCGGTTGCGACGATAAGGCACGCTAAAAATCAAAACATAAAGCACCGGGATGGAACTTAAAATTACTGAAAGAAGATATGATATTTTTACTCCGCTGACAAAAAATATAATAAAACCGATAAGAAAAATTGACACAGCTGTACCCAAATCCGGCTGCGCTAAGATTAAAAGACATATTAGCATTAATATTAATAAAGCTGGCAGGAAACCATAACGAAATGAATTAACAAATGTTTTTTTGCGACTTAAGAAATCAGCCATATAACAGATGATAGCAAATTTGGCTAACCCGGACGGTTGAAAACTCAAAATTCCAATTCTAAACCAGCGTTTTGCTCCACCAATTTCCCGACCGATTCCAGGCAGAAGTAAAATTGTTAATAGAAAAAAAGAGAATATTAATAATGGCTTGGCCAACTTACGAAAAAAAACATAATCCACGCTCATAACGACTATTGCTAATATCAAACCAGCGGCCAAATATAACAGATGTCTTTTAAAATAATACAAACTATCACCCAGATTTTCATAGGCATAAATAGCGCTGGCACTATATATCATTATCGTGCCCAGGCATAACAGCGTAATAATTACTGCTGCTAAATTTATCCTCGTCTGCCGCAAATCCATTTTT
>JAHIYS010000002.1 GCA_018814965.1 Gammaproteobacteria bacterium | reverse complement strand
TATTCACAATTCTAACAGAAAAATATATTTAGGTAAAAACATTAAAGTCTCTGTTTGTTTTTAGGTATAACTTTGCGTGATGGTTTTGTTAGTATTTTAGGTTAAAATATAACTAAACAGAATGGCTATGAGTTATGAATTTATGCCATATTTGGTGATTAGGTTTTGAGTCTGTATAGATGCAACCATATAATAAATAATGAAATATTGAAAATATAGGTCAAATTATAACTTGGATATTTTTTAGAGCCGGTGTATAACATAGGGATGTTTATTAAACCAGAGGGAGACTTGTTATGAAATACAAGAATTTTGGTCGAGATATTTTAAAATGTGACTTCGAAGAGGGGTGGAGCAAATGGCCATCAGATAGTAACAAGGGGATTGCGATGCCAAGTGCCCAAAAAGATTGTACCTCCGATGAATTAATTGATCAGATAGCTCCAAGTGATTTTAAATTTGAGATTAAATTACAGGACGCTATAAAAAATCGTCGTTCACGTCGTAAGTTTACTCAAGGGTCATTAACGCTTAAGGAGCTGTCATTTTTATTGTGGGCTGCTCAGGGTATAACTGAAGAAGGTGTTTCGGCGCATCGCGCAGTTCCTTCTGCTAATGCTCGCCATCCGTTTGAGACTTATTTGGTGATCAGAAGAGTTGATGGTTTAAAGCCAGGTATTTACCGTTATTTGCCGCTTGATCATAAGCTTTGTATTGTTTCTGATGATAGTGCTCATGCTGAAAAGATTTCTGTTAGTTGTTTTGATGTTAACAAACCACAAATGCAAAACGCTGCGGTGGTATTTGTTTGGGCAGCAATACCATATCGTACCGAATGGCGCGCTGGACCATATGCATACAAGTATATCGCTATTGATGTCGGCCATGTTTGTCAAAATTTATATTTAGCTGCTGAGGCTATTGGTGCTGGAACCTGTGCTATCGCTGCTTATGAACAAGAGAAGGTTGATAATGTTATTGGGGTTAATGGGAATGATGAATTTGCTGTTTATTTAGCGTCAGTTGGGAAGGTAGAATAGAGCAATTGCTTGTAACTGTGAGGAGCTTAATTATAATTGCAAAATATTTGGTTAGCAAGGGTATAAAATGGTGGATATGAGTAATTTAGTTATTGCATTTGATGTGCCTTCTATTTTGACGGCGCTAGTATTAATTAGTGGTAGTATAGCTCTTCTTGATATTTGGGTCTTTTCCAAAAAAAGACCCAAAGATAAAAAGATGCCAATATGGGCAGAGTACGCGCGCTCATTTTTCCCGATATTTTTACTTGTGTTATGTATCCGTTCGTTTTTAATTCAGAATTATCAAGTACCCACTGGTTCTCTGGCTCCGACAATTTTACCCGGGGATTTTATTGTAGTAAAGGAATACTCTTATGGGCTAAGATTGCCAGTTTTAAACACTAAAATTTTCAAGATTGGTGAACCCCAGCGAGGAGATATTGCACTTTTTCGTCACCCAAATAATTTAAAAATGTTGTTAGTTAAAAGGGTTATCGGTTTGCCAGGGGATCATATAGTTTATCGTAATAAGGTTTTGAAAATTAATAATGATATTATTGAGCAAATGCCATTTGGTATGGCTTTGGATATTGAAGGTAACGGTTTTGCCGAGCCAGTTCAAGTGAAAATAGAGCATTTAGATCAAGTGGTTCATAAAATATTTGTTAGACAGGGTTATAAAGGGTGGGAGAATACAGATGTTGTCGTGCCGCCAGGATCTTATTTTATGATGGGAGATAATCGTGACAATAGCGGTGATAGTCGTGAGTGGGGATTTGTTCCAGAGGCTAATCTAGTTGGAAAGGCTTTTAGGATTACATTTAGTTGGGATCCGGAAAGAAAGAGTATTCGCTTCGATAGAGTTTGGGAAAAAATTAATTAGAGCTGAGGGTTAACTCAAGATTATTATTTTAAAAGAGGGTAACAGTGATGGACATGAGTAATTTAGTTATTGCATTTGATGTGCCTTCTGTTTTAACGGCACTAGTATTTATTAGTGGTATTATTGCTTTGCTTGATATTTTAGTTTTTTCTAAAAAAAGACCGAAAGATAAAAAAATTCCTTTGTGGAGTGAATACGCGCGGTCATTTTTTCCGATATTTTTACTTGTATTATGTATCCGTTCTTTTTTAATCCAGCCTTATCGTGTTCCAACCGGTTCATTAGCTCCTACAGTTTTGCCAGGGGATTTTATCGTAGTAAATCAATATGCCTATGGTTTGAGATTACCAGTTTTAAACGCCAAGGTTTTAAATATTCGGGAGCCAAAACGTGGAGATATTGCGCTTTTTCGTTATCCTGGAGATTTAAATAAATTGTATGTTAAAAGAGTAATAGGTTTGCCTGGGGATCATATTGTTTATCGTAATAAGACTTTGAGTATTAACGGTGATGTTGCTTGGCAAACACCATTTGGTATGGCTTTAGATACTGATGGTAATGGTTTTGTAACCCCTGTTCAGGTAAAGATAGAGAATTTAGGTAAAGTTGTTCATAAAATATTTGTCAAGTCAGGTTATAAAGAGTGGGAAAATATAGATATTGTAGTGCCGCCAGCATCCTATTTTATGATGGGTGATAATCGTGATAATAGTGAAGATGGTCGTAGTTGGGGTTTTGTGCCGGAGGCAAATTTAGTGGGTAAGGCTTTTGCTACCTGGATGAGTTGGGATTCTGAAAAAAATAGTGTGCGTTGGAAGAGAATTGGTAAGAGTCTTTATTAGTAAAGTTAATTTTAAATTGTATGGGCTGTGGCTTATTGTGTGGGTGAGGTTGTTGTGCTCGCCAAAAGGTTGTGCTGTATCTAGGAACTACTCAAATAATAAATATGCAACATAAAACACTTTGTGAAAGATTAGGTTATCTTTTTTGTAATCCGGAATTACTTGACCGTGCTTTGCGTCATCG
>JAHIYS010000122.1 GCA_018814965.1 Gammaproteobacteria bacterium | reverse complement strand
GCCAAATTTGTCGAACCGCCCTCCGATCGCTTCGCGATCGCGCCGGTTCTCAAACCAATGCCATACAAATAAAAAAGGCACATCAAAGATGTGCCTTTTAACGCCCGGACAGATTACTCGGGTACCTCCTGTACCCTCGCCCTCGCAATATTTGCTCGGGCCTGCCTTCGGCAGTTGCAAAATTTGGCAATCCTGCCAAATTTGTCGAACCGCCCTCCGATCGCTTCGCGATCGCGCCGGTTCTCAAACCAATGCCATACAAATAAAAAAGGCACATCAAAGATGTGCCTTTTTTATTTGGTGCGCCCGGACGGATTCGAACCGCCGACCCTCTAGTTCGTAGCCAGATACTCTATCCAACTGAGCTACGGGCGCATATAAAACAATGTTCAGAAAAATTTAAGCTCTATCAATCGTCCATGATGCTCTGTATCCCAGCCAAAACTTCCTGTTTTGGCGTTCGATGGCGGAAAGCTTTGCTTTCCGAAAACTCCATCTCACCCAACTGAGCTACGGGCACATATGAAAAAAGTAAAGCGATGTTTGGTTATTAGTGGCCTACTTTAAAACCCCAGATTTTTCTAACATCTTGGCATAAACACAAACAGCACCTAGCGTCAACCAACCGCCAAGAGCTCCCACTAATCCCCATATACCTACAGATTCTATCAAACCTTTAGCAAACACATACCACAAAATCATCACTAAATTAACAATCAAGGATAATACAAAAAAATAAACCGCTTTCTTTCGCATATTAAATAACATCACTGCTCCAATAAGATTAGATAACACTACTAAAACCGAAGTACCAATATCAATAAAAGTTAAACTATCAAAATACACTTTTTGCTCTGGCTGAAGAACAATTCCACCAGTATAGATAAGATAAAAAGAAAGCAGCGTATATCCTGCTGAGAAAATATAAAATATCGAGATCACCCAAACCAAAATTGGTCTTTTTTTTCTTTCAATAATAGTAGAATCCATAAGTTATCCCTAATTTCGTTAGTTAAGATTATAAAAACACCAAACAACCAGCTGATCCAACATCTCACAGCTAAAATCCATGACGATTAAACGTAAAATATGGCGGAGAGGGTGGGATTTGAACCCACGATGGACTTTTGGCCCATACTCCCTTAGCAGGGGAGCGCCTTCGGCCACTCGGCCACCTCTCCATACAAAAATATATACTACATCTCCTATTCCGACTCAAGATAATACCAGATTTTTTAGTTGCTACTAGAATTTTTCTCAATACGTGGTAAATTCTTATTTATTAATATGATAATAATCTAAAACAGATGGGACTAAAAGCCGTATTTTACATCCTTAGTAATGACTCCTCTCCTAAAGGACGCTATCTGTATACATGCCGCATAATAGAAAAAGCTTTTAATAATAACCATAAAATCTACATTCACACTGCTAATTTGGAAGAAACACAAACTTTTGACATCCAGCTTTGGACATTTGGTGATATAAGCTTTGTTCCACATGAAATCCATCCACCAAGCCTTGACCAAGACACGCCAATACTAATTGGCCACGAAAGCCCCCCTTCGAGTCAAAACGACATCCTTATAAACCTTACACCAGAGATTGCTCCATTTTATAAACAATTCAAGCACCTTATTGAAGTAATACCAAACGAAGATAGTTTAAAAGCACTAGCTCGAAAACGGTTTCAAATATACAAAAAAGCAGGATATTCAACAGAAGTTTTTAATGTAGAAATCCCCACCAAAAGATAATTAGCTCCATACATAATGATAACCTTGACAACGATTATCCAAATGGACAGAATTGGGCAAAAGTAATTACTTCTTCTGGATTAATAGCGGCTCACAATGATAGGGCTGTGCGGTATGGCTAGATAGTGCAGCAACAACCAAATCTATGCCCCAAAAGATATTAAAGTGTTTGGCTATGTAGCCGCAGTCCCATTAGGGACGTGGTCCTGGCGCATGCCAGGATCTAGAAATGTAGTGGCATTAAAAAGATAAGTTATTATTGAAAAGTTGTTTAATTATGGCTATGTAGCTCAGCTGGTTAG
>JAHIYS010000121.1 GCA_018814965.1 Gammaproteobacteria bacterium | reverse complement strand
TCAATTTATAAACGGACCTCGACCTAAAACCCTCTTGTTTTGCCCGTTTAACGTAGATGTCGGAAAAATGTTCTTTTAGCCATCGGCTACTACTACTTGATTTCTTCACAGTACTTGACTTAAAGCCTCTTATAAGTTAAAAAATCACTAAATTGCATAAGCGTAGTAGTATGCAATAAAGTAACGACAATTTCCATTAGTGATAAATTAACTTTACAATCAAGAGGTTATGAAAATGACAAACGTAAAAACTTCTTTAGATTTGAAACCTAATGACATCAGAGAGATGAAAGGTAGATTACACCACTTAAAACCAACTGTAATCCTTGGAAATAAAGGGCTTACCGACGAAGTTCTTAATGAAATTAACAATGAATTAAACCATAAAGAATTGATCAAGATAAGAACCATTGCAAATGGCAGCGAAGAACTCATGACTATTGCCGAAGAAATTTGCGCTAAAACCAAAGCCATTTTAATTCAAACTATCGGTCATATCATTGCGATTTATAGAAAGAATCTGCAGGTTGAGGAGTAACACTTAAGGCAAGTCATTGTAGATAAGCTATGCACTACTACTGCTAGCACGCCTTTCCTCTACAATAAAATTATAGGCCAATTTTAATTTAATCTTGCCCTGCTTCTACAGGCAAAATCAGCTCCTCCAACCAACACAGCTTTCTTAAATCATTATTAATGCTTTGAATCTTTTTAATAACAAAATATTTATTCACGATGTTTTCAAAATTTTCCCAAGTATAATCAGGGAATATATCGGACCGATTTCTTAATAGGAACTGCACCATTGGATCTTTTTTATCCACCCATTCTAAGACACCTTTTGGAGCAATTTTGCGTAAAAATTGAATAAACCTCTCAAGAGGAACATTGTTTGCAATACAAATATGATGAATTAATGCGAGGGAAAAGAAAGAGTTTACCTGAAGCCGTTCAAGAATTGATTTTCTTTCTTGGAGATCCCACCCGGAACTAGAAGAAGGATTCATTAGATTTAAAACAAGAGGAGTAATAGCCAAAGAAGTGTTTGCAGAAACATGTTTGTAAAGAGCATCGATACAACTTGAATCAATATCGCAAGATATAACATTATGAGATTTACCCGCAAACAAAGAATAGCCGCCCGTATTACAACCCAAATCAACAATTTTTGAACGCAAAGAACACGCATCAGAAAAATCTTTTATAAAATTCATTTTTTCTGATTCATCACTATTTGCATAGGTGTTATTACATGCATAGTCAATCCAGATAGATTGTTTATTATGACACTCTAGCGGTTTTACAATCTTAATTAAACTATCAACAATGCTTAGCAATGCTACCTTAGGCAATTTAAATCTGTTTTTTACAGTAGATGACGCCACCTTTTTACTGCTTGCCAAAATGGCATTTAAAAAAACATGTTTGAAGACTCCCGGCTTAAAAATATCTCTCATTTTAAAAAACTTTCGAGTAAAGACAGGACCTATACCCGACAAAGATCCTTTGAATATTTGTTGAAAGTCCATATCTTTGTAAGCTTTTATAAAAAGCGGGTATAGAAACTCATTACAAAATTGTTGGTACCCATCCCACGTTTGACCTTCTTCGTACGTATCAATGGATAAAACATCAAAAAAAACCATCTTACCGCAGTGATAAGTCACATTCCAAGCGGAACCATCTTTTAAAATATACCCGTTCTCTAAACATTTTTTCAAAATATCAAGTGTTAGGAGAGCAGAATCTTTTAACATATAAAATGACCACTCATAAGGATAGCTAAAAAAAGGGATTTTCTCATGTTGCAGCACATAAGAACCAGGTATATTAAACTCGTTTACAACTAAATCGGTTGGAATTATCAGGCCATCAGCCATATATCTTTTAAAAAAATCTGTTTGTATAAGTTTGGCTATAACCGAAAGAGATTTTTCGGAAATCGAACGATAAACAGATTCATCAACAAAAAAGACTGAACCGGTGGGATCTCTGAAAGATCCAGCATCCCACATTAGTTGATCTTTAAGCATGATTTACCCTACCTGCGAAAATATAACTTGACCTTAAGCCAAAATATATTTATATGTTCTTTTATTTTGTACCAACGCGGCTTTATGAATAATTTTATTTTATGCCAGTAAATCTTTATAAAAGTCCCGAGGATAGCAAATCCACCTAATAGCAATTGAATAACCATCCCTCCAGTTCCGGCATCAAGATAACCATAAGCATTCTGAGTAAACAATAAAACGATTATGAACAAAACCCAATCATATTTTTTCATGCAGCCCCTCTAATTTGTCAATTGGTCAATATTATCCTCTATATATGATAACCCAGATTTATCAGGATACAAAAAATGGGATTCCTCAGGCAATAACTCAGGTTCCTGGTCACTTAGATACGCAAAAACATATCTAAATGTATTTATTAATGTAAAGAAGTCAGAAAAGTATTTTCTGATTTTTGCGTATTTATTTATATCATACTTTGGAAGATAGATGCCAGTAAATATTCCAAATTTAAAACGAAAGTCTTGTTTGTTTTTTAGATGCAATTCTTTACCATAATTTTGACTTACTATATACGCTGGCGGCCCATGATCTGCCTGAATTATTATAATCGACTTAGGATCTTTTGCCCTAATGTATTCTATAAATCCTAGGATCTTGGCATTCATTATTTTAACAGTCGACACATAACTAATGCTATCACGATTGGATTGCACCCGATGCATATTTCCATACCCATCATAAACAGCATCATGAAGTTGTGCGATATGTGCAAAAACGAACTTCGGCTTACCGGGGGCAACATCACTGGCATCCTTAACTAAATCTAGATCAACATATGTGCTGGGACTTATAAATATTCTCAAGGGGGTTGGCGATAAAAAACTTTGGTAGACTTCAACGCTACCTTTCTTAACACATGTATCCTCATTTCCAAAGCATCTAGTCTCATACCAATGAGCAGGTATATTTACTATATGGTATCCATTTCGACGGAACACTTCTCTTACTTTATTTTTCCCGCTTAATGATTCGCGCATAGAAGCATAGGAGAATATTTTAATTTTATCAGGTTCATGATAAGAGAGGTCCATTGTTGCCGACAGAGAAGCCTTGGTAAAAGAATAATTAGATCGAGCATTTCTGCTTACTATAAATTCTTTTTTCTCCAATTCCTTCAGAAATAATTCATTATCATAACCCGTAATTTCTTTTAATAT
>JAHIYS010000120.1 GCA_018814965.1 Gammaproteobacteria bacterium | reverse complement strand
GTCAGCAGTATTAAATAATCCAAACTCACTAGTTGCATTTACTCTATTAAAAGAAGCAGATGCCCGAAATGAAGCCACTCAAGTAGTCTCAACTATTCAAGAAATAATTAATAACCACCCAAATGATACCATCGCAATTTTAGTTAAAGCAAGAACTCACCTTCAAAGTATAATCCCTAAACTTAGAGAAGCTAATTTAAATCATCAAGCATTTGAACTCGAAACATTACGGGAAAATATGGTAATCCGTGATCTATTTTCCCTAACCAGATCCTTATTTAATCTAACAGATCGCATAGCCTGGATCGCTATTTTACGCGCACCATGGTGTGGCTTAGATTTAGAAGATTTATATAAAACAGTGCGTGGAGAATCCCCGATTATTTGGGAAAATATCTGTAACCATCAAAATCTCGACTTATCAAAAGATGGGGAATCTAGGCTAATAAGGCTCAAATCAGCGCTTATCCCAATTTTTACAGAAAGGGGCCGTATAACCTGGCGAGAATTAATTGAAAAAGCATGGCTAAGAATTGGGGGACCAGCAACAGTTACAACTGAATCTGAGCTAGAACATGCCCAAGCCTATCTTGAACTACTAAATGATCCTCTTGATATTGAAGCACTACAAAAAAAACTAGACTCTCTATATACCCCAAGCACTGCAACTACTGCCAACATTCAACTCATGACAATTCATAAATCTAAAGGATTGGAATTTGATCATGTAATTATCCCAGGAATAAACCGCCCTACACGCTTTGAAAACCATAAGCTAATGCTATGGTTTGAACGCCCCAAATTACATCATGGTAGCAGTTTAATACTAGCCCCGATCACAGCAAGCGGGAGCAATTCTGATCATGTATATCAATATTTACAGTTAGTAGAACAAAAAAAGATCACCTATGAAACTGGTAGATTACTATACGTTGCAATGACACGCGCTAAAAAATCGATTCATCTCATTGGCTGTATAAAAGACAACAAAGAAAATTTTATTCGCAACAGCATTTTATCAGGAACTCTCCTAGAACAACTTAAGCCATGTTTTAACGAAGATTGGGATATAAAAGATGCTCAAAAAACAGGATTATCTGATACAACCAAAGAACTTCCGCCTAAAATCTCACGCCTCGGCTCTGACTGGCAGCTACCAATAACTCTTAATACACCATCATTCAATAATACTCCATACTTCGAATTAATTGACAATCAACCAAGCATTATAGGCACTATAATTCATCACTGTTTTCGCCAAATAAGCGAAAGCAAATTAAATGATTGGAATGAAAATCATATAATTAACCAACATCCATATTGGCGTAAACTCCTACAACAACTAGGCTATCTAGATCTTGAGCATGGACTAAAATTAATAAATGAAGCTCTAACCAAGACATTAAAAGATGAACGTGGCCGATGGATTTTAACTCAACATCAGGATGCCAAAAGCGAACTTGCTATCACCGCTAAAATCAATCATAAATTTGTGAACTACATTATAGATCGTACTTTTATTGATGATGGGATCCGTTGGATTATTGATTACAAGACCTCAAGACCTGATGAAGAAAGCATACAAGATTTTCAAAACCAAGAAGCAGATCAATACTCAAAACAACTATTGCAATATGCTAATGCCATGCAATCTCTAGACCCAAAACATAAAATTAGACTCGGGCTATATTTCCCTCTATTTAGCGGCTGGATAGAAATAAAACCCAGCTCTAGATCAGGAGGTGCCAAGCTTTAAAAATAGATATTATTTTATTTATGCCCTGATCTCTTATTCAAAACCACAGCATAAAATATAAAACAGACCAGTTAAATTATTAAAAACCCCAACAATGGGATTTTTTTTGCACCAATTAATGCCACAAAACAAAATAGACAAGCAAGCAAAGATACTATATTAGAAATGATCGATTTTTTATTTAAGCCATTTATTCTAATCAACTGCAAACTACTATAGAAGTAGGGCAAGATTATTAATAAAACAGAGATAGAAACAATATAACCAAAAATGACTGTTGAATTTTTCGCTCCCAATAACATCAGAAAAACCATCAGCATCGTCATCAAAATACTATTTAATACAATCCCCCAAACAGGAGTCCCATATTTTTTGCTTTTTTTGGCAAATATTTTTGGCAGTATCCCATTATTAGCAGCAGCAACACCAGCTTCACCAACCACCATGATCCATGTGCCTAAAGAAGCTAAACAAGCAGCAGCAGTTAAAATTGAAACCATCGGCTTAGACCAATTGCCAACTAAAGAACCAAAAGCAACCGCAAAAGGTGCTCCAGAATGCTCAATTACGGCTGCAGGGTACATTCCTGAAATAACCGTAGTTGACAAAATATAAACCAAACCTGCAAAACCGGTTCCAATCATAGTTGCAAGAGGGATATTTCTTTTAGGATTCTTGATCGCCCCACTACTAACCGACGCGGACTCAATCCCAATAAAACTCCAAATAGCAAGCAACACTCCTGAGAAAATAGCAGTGTGTGGTGCATCCCCTGAAACATTCCAATTCGTACTAAAATTTTCAAATGAAAAATGGAACCAACCAAAAATAGCAGTATAAATAATAGGTATCAGCATTAACATGACTAAAACAGAGGAAAACTTTACGATTTTACTCACGCCAAAACAATTAATTATGGTAAATATCCAAACCAAAATTATTGTCACAATCCCAGCATAAACTGGATTTACGAGTTGATTAAAAATCACAGAAAGATAAACAACACCTGTTATAGTTGTTCCTAAATTTCCGATCCAATTCGAAATCCAATACAAGAGACCTGCTTGATATCCAAGAGCCGGAGAAAGCTTTTCAGCATAAGCAACCGGCCCTCCTACCTCTGGATCTTTTAACCCTAATCTTGCAAATATGTATGCTAAAGAGAGAGCGCCAACTATTACTAAAAACCAAGATATTATTGTGATGGAACCAATAGCTGCCATATTAGCAGGTAACAACGAGATCCCAGAACTCATTACATTGCTAATAACAATAAAAATTGCACCGATTAAACCGATCTGTTTTACAGATGATCTGCTCTCTTTAGCCATATATTTGCTCTAATTATTTTTCAAATTTAGGAAATATATAAGAAACAAAACCAATAAAAGCTATAACTGTAGCGAATTTCTTTTTAATTTCAAGGCTTGTAATATGATACTCAATATTGGAAACCTTAACCTCTTTGGGATCATATCTTCTATTAAGAACGCCATGAATTGAATCATGAAGAGTCTGCTTTGCGATATCTTCAGGATCATTACCCTCATATTCACAAACAAACCCACCAAGATGTGAGCCATCTGAAATAAGGTGAATATCGGCAGTTGCGATCCCAGCAGTAATGATCTCCCCTTGCTTACCATTCATGTTGGCCATAATAGTTTCTAGAACTGCACCATGATATAGCTGATCTTTAATATCCTCATATTTATGTCTTACAGCAAATTTAGGCATCACTGAGGTATATTGAATAATATTGAAATTATGGATTTTGGCATCTTCTAAAGCTAGGTCATAGGAACCGGTTTCCCATGGATCAATTCCACCGCCTAAATCAGTCTCGCCAACACCGCTACTAATAAAATAATCTTTAGGAACCCTAACGCCAAAAACCTGCTCATTAACCAACTTTTCATCTGCCATAATATTTCTCCTTGAATTGAGTGATTAAACACAACTATTGTACTATTATTGAATCAGAAGAAAAGAAGAAAAGGGGTCAAGTCTTGAATTATGAAAAATTCACAATTCAAGACTTGACCCCTTTTCCTCTCTATGGCATTTTGGCAAGAATGATTAAACCTTTACAAATAGCCAACAGAAGCTTTCCAAATAATATCATTCTGGGACCATTAGCGGGCATTAGCACTACTCCTTATCGCCTCCTGGCCTGGGAATATAGCAAACCAGCTTTCTCTTACTCAGAAATGATCTCTGCAAGCGCTCTAGTTAGAAACTCAAGACAAACTCAAAAACGGTATCTTGATAGATCACCAAATGAAGGACCAGTTTGTTTTCAATTGGTTGGCAGCATTCCCAAAGAGCTAGCCGAGGCAACAAAAATAGTTGCTGACTCAGGCGCCGATCTAATCGATTTTAACTGTGGCTGCTCAGTACCAAAAATTCATAATAACGGCTGCGGATCAGCACTTTTAAAAGACCGAGTCAAACTCTATAATATACTTAACACAATACGCAAAAATACCACACTACCATTCTTGGTTAAAATTCGGGTAGCAATCAACGATGACAAAACTAACGAGGAAGTTGCCAAAGTAATCACTGATGCTGGCGCCGATTGCGTAGTTGTTCATGGGCGCAACTGGGGAGAAACGTTTAACACCCCTTGCCGCCTAGAAGCAATTAAGTTTTTTGTTGGGCTGATGAAAATTCCAGTTATCGGCAATGGTGATGTTAAATGTATTGATTCATTGAAAAATATGTTTGCCACTGGATGTAATGGCGCAATGATTTCCCGTGCTTGCGTTGGACAACCATGGCTGATCGGAAAATTAATAGCAGACATAAATCAGCAATCGTGCATTCTTCCAACATCACAAGAGATTGGGGAAATATTTATCTCGCACATTAAACAACTAGCAAAACTTCTTGAAAATGAAAGGATGGCGGTTCTCCAAGCACGCAAACTAGCCAAAAGCTATGCCCGCACTATACCTAACCGTAAGGATTTTTCTAACCAGATCAATATTTGTGACGATCTCCCGGCATTTACCTCTCTTTGTCGTAACTATTTTTTGTAAGCTTAAATCAAGCAGCATTGATAGACACAAGCTTTAGCTATGTATAACGGCGCTGTTGCAACCTGAGATATTTTCGTTGCCCCATGAAAACGTGGCGACAAAACCCAGCAGTGTAGTCCCGCAACTATGACCGCGGGATCCAGGATACAAGATTTTCAGATTACAACTGCCCCATAACCTAGTCCAAACACGAAAGCTAAATAGCTTCTGGGTTCGCCAGGATCCGAAAATTTTTGCATTACCACTTCCACTAATTTATTGAATTTTATATATACCAACTCTTTCCGACATGACAAAAAAGATAACTTTTAGCAGGATTAAAATAGCAATACTACAACCTGATAACCACGACATAAACTCCAGCCCACACTCTCAACAAAACACCAAAAAATAAATAACTCCAAACAACAAAAAAAACTTGCTAAACCACTATATTTCTCTAATAATTGGAAACATTTAAAATTCAGCAAAAGGAGCGTTTAAAAATGCAAAAAAAAGAGCTACTTGATGTTAAAGTTGAACACATAGACATCAAAACATTTGATGCCATTCCTATCGTAGAACAGTATAAAAAAATGGCCTTTCAAGCGAGAAACCTAGCACGCGCGGCCACTATCTATACCACCATGCTAGAAGACACAAAATGCTCCACCATTCTCTGCTTAGCTGGATCACTATTTAGTGCAGGATTAAAAAAAGTAGTTTTAGACATGATTGAAAACAATATGGTAGACGCTATAGTTTCAACTGGCGCCAATATTGTAGACCAGGATTTCTTTGAAGGACTAGGATTTAACCACTATCAAGGATCCCCTTTTGCCAACGATGATGCCTTACTTAAGCAACATATCGATAGAATTTATGATACCTACATAGACGAAGATGAGCTCCGTGAATGCGACATGACCATCGCCAAAATCTGTGATTCTCTAAAACCACGCCCCTACTCTTCAAGAGAGTTCATTGAAGCAATGGGCAAATACTTAGTTGATAATAATTTCGAATCGGAATCTATCGTAAAACTAGCTTATCAAAAAAATGTTCCTATTTTTGTTCCAGCGTTTTCAGACTGCAGTGCTGGTTTCGGCTTGATCTACCATCAATGGCACCGCCAAGGCAAAGAGATGGTAACTATCGATTCAGCTAAAGATTTCTTAGAGCTAACTAAAATCAAAATAGAAGCCAAAACTACCGGCCTTTTCATGGTTGGCGGTGGCGTACCAAAAAACTTTGCTCAAGACATAACTGTTGCTGCAGAGATTATTGGTGAAGAGGTTGATATGCATAAATATGCAATTCAAATTACTGTTGCTGACGAAAGGGATGGAGCATTATCTGGATCTACGCTTAAAGAGGCTCACTCTTGGGGCAAAGTCCACGACGACTTTGAACAAATGGTATTTTCTGAAGCAACTATAGCTTTACCATTGATTGCGAGTTATGCTTACCATAAAAAATCGTGGGAAAATAGGCAGCCTAAAAACTATAACTTACTATTAAACAAATAACTGGAGAGATATAAATGGATAACTTTGTTCCTTAAAAAATGTTTTTTGTTAGAGGTGCTGGGGTACATAAAGATAGACTAGCTTCTTTTGAAGCAGCACTACGATCAGCAGGTATAGAAAAATGCAACCTAGTATACGTCTCTAGTATTTTTCCACCAAAATGTAAGATTATATCAACCTCAGCTGGCGTAAAATCATTGAAAGCTGGTCAAATAACATTTTGTGTTATGGCAAGAAACGATACCAATGAGCCCAATCGCTTGATATCTGCTGCCATTGGTCTTGGCGTACCTAACGATCCTGATCATCATGGATATCTCTCTGAGCATCATGCCTTCGGTGAAACTGCTAAAACTTCTGGAGAATATGCTGAAGACTTGGCTGCTACCATGTTAGCCACAACCATTGGTATATCTTTTGATCCAAATAGCGCCTGGGATGAAAGGAAAAAACACTACAAAGCATGTGACTACAAGTTCTTAACTAGAAATTTTTGCCAATCATCAGAAGGCAATAAAAATGGTTTATGGACCACTGTACTTGCTGCTGCAGTATTTGTTATGTAATCAATAACGGGGTCAAGTCTATACTTGACCCCTTTTGTCGGTAAAACCAAGCATGAAAAAATTAATTGAAGGTATTATTGATTTTAGAAAAAACTCCCTCGACAAATATCGCAATAAATTTTCAAAACTTGCATCACAACATTCCCCTGACGCACTTTTTGTTGCCTGCTGTGATAGCAGAGTTGTACCTAATGTTTTTGCTTCAAGTGACCCCGGTGATTTATTCGTACTGCGTAATATTGGCAACTTGATTCCGCCATATGACCATAACCCTCAAGGCAATCATCAGATAGACCCTTCTGTTTCTGCCGCTATAGAGTTCTCATTGCTTAACTTAGAGGTAAAAGATATTGTGGTCTGCGGTCACTCTGAATGTGGAGCAATGCATACTATTCTTGAAAACAAGTCGAATCATGCTTGTTGCCAATTGCCAGAATTAAATAAATGGCTAGAATACGCCAATTCATCCTATCAACGATTTAAAAATAACCCACTAACAGATTCATTACTTAGCCCCTGCGATTTATTATCACAGGTAAATGTATTACAACAATTAGATAACTTAAAAACCTATCCTCAAGTAGCACAACGCCTACAAACCAACCAACTAACAATACATGGATGGTGGTTCGATTTGGCAACAGCCAATGTTTTTCACTACGATCAAAGCCAGGAAAAGTTTGTTTTGATTGATCATTAATGGGCCTGTCGCAATCTGAAAGTATTTGTCATTCCCGCCAAAAGCATGCGGGAATGACAAATACTTTCAGATTGCGACGGTCCCATGATGGCAAAAAAAGAGCATGACAATAGATAATTATACTAACATTGACTCAATAAAAAATGTATGGATCATTCAGAACTTGACCCCTTTTACGGTAGATAGATAGCCAACTATTGTTTATAATGAAGCATGGACACAAAACTTATAATTGCTATCTCCTCACGAGCTTTATTTAACCTTGATACAAGTAACACGCTTTATGAAACACAAGGTGTTGCAGCTTATTCTAAGTATCAGGTTGAACATGAAACTGACATTTTAGAACCAGGCGTAGCATTTCCTCTAGTTAAAAAGCTATTAAATCTCAATAAGTATGGTGAACATGTAGAAGTAATATTACTTTCACGAAATAGCGCTGATACTGGGTTAAGGATTTTTAATAGTATTAAACATCATAATCTAGACATAACAAGGGCGGTTTTTACAAGCGGCTTGAGTACTCATAAATATGCCAAGGCATTCAAATCCCACCTATTCCTTTCAACCAATCATTTTGATGTCAAAGAAGCTTTGGAATCTGGATGCGCCGCCGCTACTATCCTACCATCTATAACCATCCCTAATGACAGAGAACAACTGAGAATCGCTTTTGATGGTGATGCGGTCCTGTTTTCTGATGAGGCAGAACAAATCTATCATAAAAATGGTCTTGAGGCCTTTGCCAGAAACGAACAGAACTCAGCCTTAAAACCACTACCATATGGACCCCTACAAGGATTTCTAGCTAAGCTACATAGCTTACAAAGGCAATTACCGTATGAGAACTGCCCTATTCGCACTGCACTCGTCACTGCGCGCTCAGCCCCTGCCCATGAACGTGTAATCAGAACTTTCCGCCAATGGGGGATTAGGATAGATGAGGCCCTGTTTTTGGGAGGAATGGATAAAGCAGAATTTTTAAATGCTTTTGGCGCTGATTTTTTCTTTGATGATCAAGAGGGTTATTGCCTTTCAGCTAGCCAACACGTTGCCACAGGCCATGTGCCTCATGGAATAAAAAACCGGTCCTAAAGGTGTTTTTTTAGATTAATTAGCGTTAAAATATCTCTTGTAAATCTTAATGCATTGATTACAAATTGTTTTTAGATATTTTAGGGATATTTGGAGATAAAATTATTATTCTTTCTCACAAAATAAGAAGAAGTTGGTCGAAAATAAATTTTAACCAAAAACCAACTAATAAAAAGTTTTCAAAAAAACAGCTGGATTTGTTATATTAGAGTTCATGGTAGCTTGCAACTATCGACTTTAGGATGATGCATTAAAAAGCAGGGGG
>JAHIYS010000119.1 GCA_018814965.1 Gammaproteobacteria bacterium | reverse complement strand
TACTTACCAATTGAACCTAACCGTGGTCTGATTTATGATCGAAATGGCGTGCTTCTTGCTGAAAACCTACCTACCTTTAGCCTCAACATTGTTGCTGAACATGTAAAAAATATAAAAACTACCGTAGATGCTCTACAAAGCATTATTGACATCACGCCAAACGATATCAAACAATTTAACAAAGCTCTACAACACCGCCGTCGCTTTGAGCATATCCCAATAAAACTCAAGCTAACTCAAGAAGAAGTAGCTACGTTTTATGTCAACCAATATCGTTTCCCAGGAGTTTTTGTTGATACCCAAATGATCCGCTATTATCCTCTAGCTGACGATAATGTAACCGTATTAGGTTATGTCGGTAGAATTAATACCGATGATCTAAAAAATATTGATTCTGAAAACTATGGTGCTAGTAATTTCATCGGCAAAGTGGGAATCGAAAAATACTATGAGAGCACTCTTCATGGTAAAACTGGTTATAAAGTTGCTGAAGTTGATGCAGCTGGTCGTATTGTCCGTACAATAAAAGTTATCCCACCAGCACCAGGAGATACCTTACATTTAACTATTGATAGTAAACTTCAAAAAGCAGCTTTA
The DNA here is from genome assembly GCA_018814965.1 of Gammaproteobacteria bacterium. GTDB lineage: Bacteria > Pseudomonadota > Gammaproteobacteria > UBA9339 > UBA9339 > UBA9339. The sequence goes on along the minus strand of JAHIYS010000119.1, from coordinate 12,192 downwards.
GAAGCTTTAGAAGAAGAACGCGGGGCAATTGTAGCTATCGACCCTAATAATGGGGAAGTATTAGCCATGGCAAGCACTCCAACATATGACCCTAATTTATTCACCAGCGGCATTGATACTGCTACTTATAATAAATTACAATTCTCTAGTAGCAAACCAATGTACAATCGAGCAACTAAAAGTCTATATCCACTCGCTTCGACTATCAAACCATTTATTGCACTGCAGGGATTAGATACTGGGGTCATTAACCAAAATTTTAAAATTTCAGACCCAGGATGGTTTCGACTCGAAAACAGCACCCATACCTATAGAGACTGGAAATATAATGGCCATGGAATAGTCAATGTTACTAAAGCAATTATTGTTTCTTGTGATATTTTCTTCTATAGCCTTGCAGTTAAACTCGGGATAGAAAAAATAGATGATATCCTTTTGCGCTTTGGTTTTGGCAACAAAACTAACATAGATATTATGGAAGAATCTTTTGGAATTGTAGCCTCTCCCAAATGGAAAAAGAAAAATACCGGCAAGCCCTGGTATACTGGTGACACCGTTATTTCAGGAATTGGCCAAGGCTTTATGGCTACTACGCCACTACAATTAGCTAATGGAGTAGCTGCAATAGCAGCACGCGGTAAAAGATTTCAACCCCATTTACTTTTGAGCACCCAAAAACATTCTGGAGACAAAATACCACAAAAAATAATCCCTCTTCCCTCAGTAGCGATTAAAGACCCTAAAAACTGGGAGATTGTAATTAATGCCATGCGTGATGTGATAAATAACCCAATGGGCACTGCCTATACTCGTGTCGGCAGAAACATAAAATATCCTGCAGCTGGTAAAACCGGTGGAGCACAGCTATACCATCATAAAATTGTTAATGAAAACCCCACCCCAGCAAGCGTAGAAGGGATCCCAAAACACTTACGAAATCATAGCTTATTTATCGCCTTTGCTCCTATCGAAAATCCCAAAATAGCTATTGCCGTAATTACAGAAAATAGCAGCGTAGCCCCTAAAGTAGCAAAAAAAGTTCTCGATTATTATCTGCTTGATTCTAATTGATTTTTATTCAGCTATGGCTAAGTTTTTTTCTCCATGTTCCTTATTTTAAATAACATCTTATTATCATACCAATATACAAATTAAAACTAACTGCTGCAAAATTAGTAAAACATAGTAAAATGATCTTATGGCCTCTGAATTTAAATTTAACAACTTGTAAATATAAAAGGTAAAAAATGAAAAAAATATTATTAGCAGCCGTTTTTATTACAGCATGCTCCACATTAAGCGGATGTATTCACAATGTTTCTCCTAACACCTATACCAATGATGAGGTTGGAATTGCTAGCAGAGTTAATAAAGGTGTTATTGTATCAAAACGCGTAATAAAAATTGAAAGCACAAGCGGTGTTGGTGGCATAGCTGGGGCAGCTGGAGGCGCAGCAGCTGGATCAGCAATCGGCAGTGGCGGTGCAGCTAATGTTGTTGGTGCAGTTGGTGGCGCAGTAGCTGTAGGAGTTGTTGGCCATGAAATTGATAAAGCGGTCAATCGAAAAACCGGCTATGAATACATCATCAAGCTTGATAATGGAAAAACTGTAGCGGTCGCCCAAGAAAGAAGCATTCACCTTGCGGTTGGTCAACACGTATTAATTATATACGGAGCCATGACTCGGGTTGTACCTGATGAGACTACAGGCAAATAAATTCTATGCCAAATAACAACTCATTCATATATCGACTAAAAGATGGCAGCAAATCTTTTGCTGCCATCTTTTTTATAATACTCCTTACCTCTTGCACAACCGAGCATAACTATCGTGGGGTTCCAAGCCCGCATTGGCAAGAGCTATCAGGGGAGCAAAAACAACTAATCGTTGATCAAGCATATGAAAAAGAGTTTGGCTCTACCGATAAAAAATCTGGAAACTAAAAATCATGAAAAGATCACATCTACAAATAGCAATTCTCATATTATTTAGCTGCTTTTTTCTAGCTGGTTGTGCATCACCTAAAAACATCATTGCACCATTAAAATACCAAGATGATATCAAGATGCATGTACCAAAAAACGCTTATATTTACTGGATATCTGGCAAACATGTTTCGAAAGAGAAAACTTCTTACGCTGTAAGTGGCTCATCAGGACAAGGCGGCATAGGTGAAGCTGTAGGATCACTAATATTCGCTGCTATTGATAATCAAAATCAGAAAAACAATCCTAGCCAATATACACATGAATATGGCAAAGCCGATGCGGCCGTGTTCATAACCTCTCTTAGAGACGCTCTAACCGAACAAAATGTATTTAAAAATACAGAACTAGTCACCAACTTAGATCAAGTACGCTCTCAAGACGTTTTAATAAAAATTTATTTTAAAACCGCAAGAATAACTGACATTAACAATGTTACACTTACGGTAACTTTGTCGATCAAAACTGGGAATAAACCAGCATACGAAAAAACTTATCTAGTACAAAATGACCCCGACAAAGCTTTTAAAGTAAAAACCTTTTTAGAGAAAAAAACAGACGCATCACAAAAATTATTAACTGCAATTATCTGCGGCATTAAACAATGGAACGAGGGACATAAATAATGAATCGATTATCAAAGATCTTTCTATTAATACTAAGCATAGCGTTTCTTTCCGGGTGCGTTACTCCCGAACACAATGTTAAATTACCAAATAGTTTCTGGCAAACCACAAACCACAAAATAACGGTGGCAAAAACAAAACCCAAAAACAAACCAGCACTTTATAAAACTGGCCAACAAGGGGTACTTGATATGGCTATCAGTGCCGCAGTTACTCAAACCTTAAACAAGCATCTAGCAAAAACTAACCTTGATTGGTATTACAAAGGGTTGCCGCAAAAATTTGTTACGCGACTAAAACAACATAATATTTCATCTCAGATATATCAGATAAATATTGATCCTAAACAAAAGAAAAATGCCACCGCCATTGTTCACATGGATGGAGATAAATTACTACTTCTTGAGCTACAAACTTTAGGAGCAATTAGAAATTATTATGGCTTTATACCACTAGGAGTGCCAAGAGCATACTGTCACCTAAAGGGCGAGTTAATTGATAAACAAAATAAAAATGTTTTATGGCGTCATGTTGCAAAAATTGAAGAGCGGGTACAAGGCAATTGGGATCAACCACCATCATACCCAAACTTTACTAACGCATTAAAAGAAGCTGTAAATTCAGCGCAAGAAGAAATTATCGATAGTTTCTTCTCAGGACATTAAAAAAATTCAATCCACTAAGATGATGGCCCAATACTGTATAGGCCATCATCTTATATCTCAAATCTCGTCAGCTATGTTCGTACAGCTTAATCTCGAAATCTAAAACACCGTATTGAATCGCGGCTTATCTAATTAGCACCTCTTTACCACTGCCCATTTAGCCTGAGCTTTTAATAAAGCGTCATATTTAGGGCTCCCCACTTAACTACCCAGATATACCTCACCACAAAACATTCCTTGACCACAGAAAAGATGGAAATCTTTATTTGCAACATCGTCTTAAAAAAAATATGAAGATCTATCAGAATTTAATCCCTTTACTTTTTAGCTAAAAAACCTAAGGCTTCCAAACGAGCAGATAAAGGTGGATGAGTAGAAAAAGCATTGCCAAGCGATTGCTGTAAAGAGATCCCTGCTTGAGTTGGATCAAAAATATAAGCCTCACGTCTTACCTCTTCGTGGGATGTGGAATGATATGCTCGGGCATATTCATCCTTATTCGCTGTATGATCATCACTGATTTTAAGTAACGCCCTAGCTAAAGGGGAATTATCCCGCATTAGTTCAACCGCACCAGCATCTGCCATAAACTCCCGTTTTCTGCTTAAATAAAGCAGGAGTAATACGGTAACAATTGGTAATAAAACTCGAAGTAAAACCACAATTAAAATTAATGCACTGCCTCCACCACCCCGCCTTCTACTACGACCTCCACCTAAAAGAACACCTCGGAACATAACATCAAGTGCAATTAATATAATGTTACTTAAAACTGAAGCCATTAAAGTTAACTTAATATCTTGATGACGAATATGACTAAGCTCGTGTGCAATAACCGCTTGTAATTCACTACGATCAAGCTTATTTAATAACCCTTTAGTTATAGCTATTAATGCTGATTTTTCACTATAACCACTAGCAAAAGCATTCATATATTCAGCATTAATTAGGTATACCTTAGGCATATAACGCAACCCGGCAGCAATTTTTAATTCTTCAGTAACATTATAAAGCTGCTGTTCCTCAATAGAACGAGCTGTATCTGGATTGATCTCGTGAGATTTGGTACCCAGCAACATTAAACGATCATACAAGGCATAAGTTATTAACACAGAAACAACAGCTATTGCGCCTAAAATTAAGGTGCCCCACGGCATAGTTTGAAAAGTAACCAAACTTCTCAATGCTAGTGAAATTGGAATTTGATCAAACTCAGAATGCAAATATAGGTCAATAAGCAACCCAACTGACATATAGATCAATATAAAAATACCAATCACTAAATAAGTGCGTCGCTCATTAACTTTTAGCTGTTTACGCCAATCTAAAGCGGCTGATGTATAATCTGTTATTTTTTTCATTTGAATATTTGACTAAAACGTAACAATCTTATTCATGCTTACTCAAGAGGGATAATCCATGACCCTCCCCCTTGATAAGTCTTATAAATACACTTAAAGTTTAACTGTATAATCCTCTTGTTTCTGCCGCTGATCATCAGAAACACCCCAATAATTAAACTCTTTTAAAAGTTTGTTCGCAAACATCCCCACAATCATGGACTCAAGTAGAGATTTACGGGTAGCTTCATATTGCTCGATACTATCGTTATAAGATTGCTTAGAAAATGTAAGTTTATTTTCTGTATTAACGATCTCCTCTTGCAATTGCAGCGCATTCTTATCAGCTTTTAAATCAGGATATTGCTCAAACACTAAATTAAGACCTACACCAATCTTAGAAATCGCGTCCTCAGCTTGAATCCTGGAACTTTCATCCCCTTTTGCTTGCGCTGTTTTTGCTTGGCTACGAAGTGCTACCACATCCTTTAAAGTGGTTTTCTCATAATCCATATATTTTTTTACAACCTCAATCAAGGATTCATAAACTTTAAAACGTCGATCCAACTGTACATCTATTTGATTCTTATTATTATTAATAACCTCAATCATTCTAATAAGCTTGTTATAAACCACAAGAAACCAAAGTAAGACAAGAACCAATGCGATAATAAAGAAAAATGATAATCCCATAAATACCTCCATATAAATTTACTAACAAAAGCATTATACGCCATTCAATAACCAGAGGCGCCATATTTATAATTATATGATTATACATGTTTTTTTATTAATGTAAATTTGCCTAAAAATACCATGGCATCACCTAAAAAATTATGTTATATACCAAGCATAGTTTATTTCGCCTGTACCTGGGCTTTACTTGGAGATAATAATGTTCGGCTTAATCCCCAAAGAAGAAAAGTTTTTTGTCATGTTTAAAGAGATGGCAAAAAATATTGTAGATGGAGCTCTTGCCATCCAAAATATGCTAAACAACTTTAGCGACCCCCTTAAAAGTAAAAATATAATTAAAGATATCGAGCATAAAGGCGACATCCAAACCCATGATCTAATTAAAAAATTAAACAAAAGCTTTATCACCCCTTTTGACCGCGAAGATATTTATGCTCTTGCCTCTGCTTTAGATGACATTATTGACACTATTGATATGGCTACCCAACATATTGTGGTTTACCATATTGACTACATAACCCCTGAAGCTAAAGAACTAGGGTTTATTATCCTTAAATCATGCCAAACAATTGAAAAAGCTGTAGCAGCACTTGAGAAACACCCTAAACAAATCTCTGATTTCTGTGTTGAGATAAATTCTTTAGAAAATGAGGCTGATCGCGTACGCGCTGATGCCATAAGTCGTTTATTTGATGATGAAAAAGACCCTATCCGCCTAATTAAGTGGAAAGAGGTTTACGAAAACCTAGAGTTAGTAACCGATAAATGCGAAGATGCAGCTAATATTTTAGAAAGTGTAGTAGTGAAAAATGCCTGAAACCAGTTTCTTAGTACTATTACTAGTAATTATTATTGCCCTAGTCTTTGATTACATCAATGGCTTTAATGATTCTGCTAACGCTATAGCCACCTGCGTGTCAACACGAGCCCTTTCTATTTCTTCTGCAGTAATTATGGCTGCTGTTCTTAATTTTATTGGCGCCATGATTTCAACCAAAGTAGCGTCTACGATAGGTCAAGGTATAGTTGAACCCAACGATATAACTCAAGTGGTTGTTCTTGCCGGTATTGGCGGAGCGATCATTTGGTCTCTAATAACCTGGTACTTTGCCATCCCATCATCCTCTACTCATGCTTTAATTGGTGGACTAATAGGATCCTCAGTAGCACATGTTGGTTTCTCTTCACTACACTGGGTTGGAATTAAAGCAATCCTTCTTTCCCTGCTCTTATCCCCCATAGTAGGTATTGTCATTAGCTTTTGGCTAATGATATTGCTACTTTGGATTAGCCGCAATTTTATGCCTGACAAACTCAATAAAAATTTTCGTAAATTACAAGTTGTTTCAGCTGCCTTTGTAGCATTTTCTCATGGCACTGCAGATGCTCAAAAATCAATGGGCGTAATAACCATGGCGCTGGTTAGCTACGGAGCTATAGAAACTTTTTATGTTCCGTGGTTAGTAGTAATCTCATGCGCGATTGCAATGGCCCTTGGAACAGCTATTGGGGGATGGCGTATTATAAAAACCGTAGGTAAAGATTTTGTGAAATTACAACCGATTCATGGATTCTGTGTCCAAACTTCAACTGCCGGCGTGGTTCTTGCAGCATCTGCTTTTGGATTACCCACAAGCACTACACACATCATCACCTCTTCCATTCTTGGCGTAGGCTTAACCAAAAGATTATCTGCGATAAATTGGAAAATTGCTCAAAACATACTCTTAGCTTGGGTTTTAACTATTCCAGCATCAAGCATTGTTGCCTTTTTGTTATACGCAATGATACATGCAATTTTAACCAAGATATTCTCTTAGATAAAAAAACATAAAGGCTTTGCTATGCTCAACTTTACGCTACAAAACCCAACAAAAATTATTTTTGGAAAAAACCAAATCAAAAATCTTGCCAAAGAGATCCCAGCAAACAAACGAATTTTATTAACTTACGGCGGTGGCAGCATTAAGTCTAATGGAGTTTATAATAAAGTAATAAAAGCATTAAAAAACCATGTTGTATTTGAATTTGGAGGTATTGCACCCAATCCAAAATTTGAACAGCTATTAGCAGCGATTCCAATTATTAAAAAAAATAAAATTGATTTCTTGCTTGCTGTAGGTGGAGGATCAGTAATTGACGGTACCAAATTTATTGCCGCTGCTGCAAATTACAAAGGTGACCCCTGGAAAATTGTAACCCAAGATCCATCCCCCATTGAGCATGCTTTACCCATAGGATGTGTTTTAACCTTACCAGCAGCTGCTTCTGAAATGAACTGCGGCATAGTTATAAGTAAAACTAATTCTCCAGACAAAATATCATCCGGCAATGACCTTCTTTATCCACAATTTGCCATTTTAGATCCAACCACCACTTTTTCATTACCACCAAGACAAACTACAAATGGGATCGTTGATACATTTATTCATGTTACTGAACAATATCTAACTTATCCGGTTGGTGCCCACCTTCAAGATCGTTTAGCAGAAAGCATCTTGCTAACTTTAATCGAAGAAGCACCAAGAGTACTTTCTGATCCAAAAGATTATAATGCTCGTGCAAATTTGATGTGGAGCGCTACTTGGGGTTTAAATGATTTCATAGGCGTTGGTGTGCCAAATGATTGGGCCACTCATATGTTGAGCCATGAAATAACCTCTCGCTTTGGACTTGACCACGGACAAGCGATAGCAATAGTGGTTCTAAGTCTTTTGAGCTTAAAACGCAAACAAAAGAAAGAAAAAATATTGCAATACGCCAAACGGATCTGGAATATTACCCAAGGTTCCGACAATGAAAAAATTGATGAAGCTATTACTAAAACCAAAAATTTTTTTGAAAGTTTAGGAATTAAAACTAAACTTAGCTGTTATGGCATAACTAAAAACCAAGTTCCTGCGCTGATTAAACAACTAAAAAGCCACAAGCTTACCGCCTTGGGAGAACATGGGGACATCGATCTAAAACAAAGCGAGAAGATCTACCGCGGATGCTTTTGAAGAAGGGGTCGACCCTATCCTGTCATTGCGAGCCGAAGGCGAAGCAATCTAGAAACATTTAGTTCTACATAATTGTTTTGTTCAACACATAAAATACAAACCATTTCACAGCTTTACTGGATTGCTTCGCCGTAAAAAGCACTCTTCGCAGTGACGACAAAAAAGAGCATGACAATAGATAATTATACTAACATTGGCTTAATAAAAATTGTAGGGATCCATCAGGGTCAGACCACCAAATCCTTCCTCTTTCGTAATAGGTAAATAAGTATAGGGATCAGATAAAACCCTATAAAACCAACAATCAAAAACGTCTCATAAAATTTTAGGCTACCAACCGCGAACTGACTCGGCGGCACAAAACCGATAAACACTATAAAAAGACTGGCTAAAATACCAGCAGAACCAACGACCCAGATCCCAAAATTACCAAAAGGTATCTTATAGGCACGTTTAACTTCAGGATATTTATAGCGCAACCTAATAGCTGCTGCAAAGATAAATATATAGCTTGATAATGCTAGTTGCGATGTAAGATTACTTAAAATCCAAAATGAACTATTTATTGTTGGCATCACTAAAAACACTGAACAAATAATAGAAAATACTATCCCCTGGGTAATCAAAATCGCATAGGGCATCTGTTTAGCATTTACTTTTTGTAGAAACTTAGGGACACATCCATCATGTGCAGACACTAATAAACCTCTTGTCGGCCCGATAATCCAAGCACCAACACCACCGATCACCCCAACACCTATTAGTATAGCTACAATTGGCATAACCCACTCCAAATGAAATGCCTCAAAAAATAAACTAAAAGCATCAAGCAATGCTGTAACTAAATTTAGCTTCTCAGGCGGAACCACAGTCGCAACTGCAAGCGATGACAACACCAAACTCAATAAAATTATTATAGTGGAATAATAAAGCGCACGAGGATAATTACGTTGTGGGTCTTTTACTTCTCTTACATGTACTGCAGACATCTCCATCCCAACCAAACCGAACAACACCCCAGTTAGCAACACCATATTACCAAGCTTAAAGTCAGGTAAAAATGCTTTGGCACTAATCTCCATATGAATAGGCTTACCTTGTAACAACCAAACACCACCAAGAACACTTATAAAAACCATCGGGATTAAAGTACCAACAATGGCAGTTACCGTGCTTAATGCACTAGAAAAATGCATGCCACGTAAGGTAATGATTGTAATCACCCAATAGGTAATCGTTACCACACTTAGCATATACCAAGTATTACTGGCAAGTTTAGGATCTATCACATACGCTAAAGTTGCAGCCATTAAAGAAAGTATCGTTGGATACCAACAAACATTATAAACCCATTGAATGAAAATAACTGCAAATGCTAGTGGCTTCCCAAAAGCTTCTCGCACCCAAAGATAAACGCCACCATCTTGAGGCCATCCCGTAGTCAATTCGGCAGCCACCAAAGAGCTCGGAATAAAAAACATTAATGCACATACAATATAATAAAATAATGAGGAAAAGCCATAAGACGCACTCATGGGGATGCCGCGTAAACTATCGATAGCGATAATATTAATCATCACTAAAGCTAATACACTAATTTTTGGTTTATTTGTCATTTAAATTCCAAACGAACATCATATGTTTTCCATTGTAAGAAATACGAAAAACAAGCAATGAGACAGAGTAAATAATTTATCACCATCATCATAATTAATTGCAAATTCTTTACCTCTTTCGAGATTGACATACCATCAAAGAAAATCCTAACAATGATGCCTTACAACTTACAAAAATCATCCAGTCAATCAATGATGATATCACATCATCACTATAATTTGTCTACGAATTGGCAGAGTTAAAGTTGAAGATATTTTCTAACCAGCAAATCAACTACCGGCGGCAACCATACCGTATATTTCTCAGGATAATCTTTTAACTCTTGCTGCAACTCTGAGACCTCTATCCACCGATAATCTTGAACCTCGGAAATACTAAAAGGAATCTCCTCCAAATCACTAAAACCAACCAACACATGATCAAACTCATTTTCAATTAGATCTACATTAATAAGTTTAGCCCGGTATGTAAAATCTCCGATCTCTTTTAAGCTTACCCCAAAACCCATCTCTTCCCGCAAACGCCTCTCAGCAGCTGTAACTATAGATTCACCCGGCATAGGATGACCACAACAAGCATTAGACCAAAGATTAGCGCTATGATATTTAATTGCACTTCGTTGCTGTAACAACGTTTCAACTTTACCATCACGTTCACGTAAAATTATCACCGAAAATGCCCGATGAAGCCTCCCTTGTATATGAGCAGCCAATTTCTCACTGACACCAATCTCAACATCATTCTCATCCACCAAAACAATTTGCTTAACTTTACTATCAGCAAATGGCAAAACCAACTCAAGCTCAGGAAAAGAGCGCAATACCGCAGCCTCATGTTGGCCTAAAAATAGCAATTGTAAATTTGGCCCTGCATCTTGAGTAAAAAATACTGGAACACCCTCAGCTCGCATCTTTTGAACTTTAGCTATTGCCTCCATAGTCTCTGGCAAAGAATAAACAACTGCAGGCTGAGCTGCCTGCATTACAATATGCATAGCAATAGCGTTATTTTCAGCGACTTCGCCAAACAAAGAAAAATCTTTATCCTCTAAAGCAGCTTTAAGATGAATCAAATCTTCGGCCACCTGTTTAGGCCAAGAAGGATATAGTGGCGAAGTATTTACTGTATGCCACATAGCATCTCTTGATGAAATAGATTTTTCTTGAGTTGAAATCACTAACATTCCAATCCTTAACTCTGGCCAAATATAATCTAATTTAACCGCATAACTATCCATACCATTAAAATCATCGCCACATTGCCATTCAACAAATCCTTCAAAAATAGAACGACAAGCGCTACCACTACCAAGCCGCGCTAAAATTGAAAGATCTTTTTTATCCAAATTCCAATCGTAAAGTTTATTCAAAGCCAAAACTAAAGAAGCAAAGCCACAAGCAGATGAAGCAAAACCAGCTGCAATTGGCACATTGCTATTAATATCAATAAAATAATGCACTCCAAAAGGACGGAATAAATCTAGAAATATTTTAAGACGCTTAGCAAAATTTGTTTCCGGACCTACAATGGCACCGTTTAGAATATAACGATCAACATCTCCCTCTTGCTTAACCTTGGTAAAAGATCCCTTATTTCCAAGCGATATTGATAAACTTGAAGTAACAGGAAGATTCAATTCAGAGTCACGTTTACCCCAATATTTACATAAAGCAACATTGCTTGGAGCCCATGCAAAACCACCAGAACCATTAACAAATTGCCCATGATTAGCATTACGTAGAATATGCTTTACTACATCAATTTTTCCCATTTTAAATCCTATTTTTCAATAAATTCTAATCTTTCTTTTTTATCAACAACCAATTTTTCGGATCATCTTTTAGCCCTATCAACACCCATACCCCTTTGAGTTTTTTCCCATTCAAAATAAATTCCAATTTTCTGTGTTCTATCCAGGCCGCCAAATCGCTAACCGGCTTCCAAGTGCCACGATCCCATATCTCTACCTTACCCGCACCATATTCACCCTCAGGGATCACTCCCTCAAAATTTGCATATTCGAGAGGATGATCTTCGGTCATAACAGCCAACCGTTTATCAGCAGGATTCAAACTTGGTCCTTTAGGTACAGCCCAACTTTTAAGCACCCCATCAAGCGCCAAACGAAAATCGTAATGAAGATGACTGGCATAATGTTTTTGTACTACAAAAATATCGGAAACAACATCATTTACATTAGAATCTTCTGGCTCTGCTGTTTTTCTAAAATCTCTTTTTTTATTATACTCGTTAAGCTTA
>JAHIYS010000118.1 GCA_018814965.1 Gammaproteobacteria bacterium | reverse complement strand
ATTTTGGGATCAGCGACACCCTCTCTTGAAAGTATCTATAATGTTAAACAAAAGCGTTATCTGGGTTTAGAATTGCCGGATCGAGCCGGGACCGCTATTAAGCCAAGTTTCCATGTTGTTGATATGCGAAATCAGAGTTTGAAAAATGGTATTGCTGAGAACTTGCTGTGTCAAATAGGAAAGCATCTTGACAATGGAGGACAAGTTTTAATTTTTTTAAATCGCCGAGGTTTTGCGCCGATATTAATTTGTAGTCACTGTGGTTGGGCAGCTGGTTGTAAAGACTGTGATGCGCGGTTAACTCTTCATAAGAAGAATCATCATTTGCGGTGTCATCATTGTGGCATTGTTATACAAATTCCTAAGAAGTGTCCTCAGTGTGAGCAAGAGAAACTATTGATGCTTGGCGCTGGTACTGAGCGTGTTGAAATATCACTTCAAGAGTTGTTTCCTAATGCTAAGATGATTCGAATTGATCGTGATACAACAAGCAAAAAAAATTCTTTAGAAGAGATGTTGAAAAATATCCATGAAGAAAAATATCAAATTTTAGTTGGTACCCAAATGTTAGCGAAGGGGCATCATTTCCCCAAAGTAACTATGGCAGCAGTTTTAAATGTTGATCAGAGTTTATTTAGTTCAGACTTCCGTGCAAGTGAACACTTGGCCCAATTAATCACGCAGGTTGCTGGGCGTGCTGGTAGAGGAGAGATGCCAGGAGAGGTTTATTTACAGACACATAATCCACACCACCCCTTGCTATTAAATTTGATTAACGGCGGATATCCAGGTTTTGTTGATAACTGTTTTAAGGAGCGACAGATTGCTGAATTACCGCCATATTCATATTTAGCTCTTTTGCAAGCAGAGGGAAAAAATCATGAAGAGGTATTAGAGTTTTTGGTTAAACTTAGCGATAAAGCAAAGACAAAGCTTAATAACTTAACAGATATTTTTGGTCCGGTCCCAACTACTATGGAGCGTAAAGGGGGATATTTTCGGATGCAGTTATTAATCCAAAATAAAAACCGGGGACGATTACAAGAGAGTATAGAAGTTTTGATTACTCTGATAGAAAAAACAAAACCTCCTGGCGGTTTGCGCTGGTTTTTAGATGTTGATCCAATGGAGCTTGGATAGGAAAGGGATTAGGTGGTATCTTAGAATATCTGGTGTTTAATTTTCCCTTAATAATCTGCTGTTAGAATAAATCGTGTCGTATAATAACAAAACAGGAAATTATGAAAACCTTATCTGCTTCTCTGATAATATTTATTATTTTAATGTCATGTGTTTCAGGCGCATTTGCTGATGAGCGTTTAGAAGCAGGATATCTTCCAAAAGATAGGGATAGCATCGTATGGGTATCTGAAGGTGAGCGAGGTTCTTATGTCGGCAGAGATGGGAACAATTATTTATTTAATATATTTCCTTATGAACATGACAGAGCAAAATTTATTTTGTCTGTAACCGAAGCATATAGTTTCTTTGGTTTTTCTACGGTTCCACAATATGTTGTGGAAGATGCTAATCAATTCATCGAGTCTAATAATGCCCAAGCTTCAGTCATTGTTACAAAAATTGATCCAGGGTTAAAAAATATAGATGACTGTTCTGTGGCATGCCGGGAAAAACTAAATGAACAATTGGCAAAGTTACATCTAGCAGAGGCTCTTATGGCTATAAATGGTACGCATATAAGTCGATTTAATGAACAAATAAACTACTATGTTGATCAAGATGGGAGGCTCAATATTGTTTGTCTTAACTGCAGTTACACCATTAATTCTGAGAGGAGGAAGATAGTCTTAGATATTAAAAAGCTAATTGAGTTTAAACATAACTGGAATAAAGCCAGGATTTTTCAGAAGCCTTTTCTGGATTATACCTTAACTCATATACCAGGTTTAGTTTCTTGGCTCGAAAATATTTATGCTGCAAAAATTAAGAATCAAGATATTAGTGAAGGTGATGAAACTGAGTCTGGATTTAAGAGTATAATAGAACAGCTTAAAATGTTGCAAAAAGAAGGTTATAAACCTGATGGTCCAGAAAAAATCTCTAGATTAATAAAGGAGAGAAGGGGGCGTAAACTTGATAAGCGTTCAGGTTTTAAAAAAGCATATTTTGACGCAAGAGATATCTTGCCTAAAATAGAGGAGCAGATTCTACTTTGTAATGACGGTGTAAAAGTTTGGTTGGAACTTACTAATTTTCAATCTTTGGTAAATGGTCAAGAGTCGAATAAGATCGTAACTGTTTATATCGGTGATGTTGGTGATAAGAAAAAGGCAGATAGAAAGATAATTGAGATATTTGATCCAGAAGCTACTTTTGTTTTTCAGACCGAGGTTATTGGTTGGTGGGGAAATAATGATCGGGGTATTTCTTCTCCATCTAAATTGGCAGAAGCTATTTTGAATGGTTTTAAAGGAGTATCAGAACATTTTGATTTTCAGGAAAAATTTCTGCAAGAGGGTAATCAAAGTATTGTTTCTATCGAAGATTTAATTGATTTTTGCAATCAGCAGCAGGAAAAATTTAAGAGTATTACTCATGGCATAGATAGATTTGTGACTATGGGGACAATAAATAAGAGAAAGGCACAGGGGTTAGGGGCATATTATCCTAATCCTATTTATCTCAAGAGCATGTTTAATTATAAACGGCCTCAGGGCATGAGTTATGATGAATATCTAAAAAGGGTGTTGGAGGAGATATTATTTGGGATGGATATGGCTTGTGACAAAGATGATATATCAAAGACCGATGATGCTGATTATAACTTTTGTGATGAATATACACAGATTTTAGAGAGGGTGTATCCTGGTGCTTTGAATAATTCTTGTTCATCTATAGATAATATTCATGTTTCTGAATTTAATCGTAAATCAGTTTACGCTTTTAGGGGCAATGACAATAGCTTAGATGATGTTTATGCTGCAAATGGATTTTGGGCTGAGGGAGATGGAGATGCAAAATTTTCTGATAAGGAAACTAAAGAGAGATAGCTCCAAAATGATGGTTTTTGGAAAATTAGTGTTTGTGGTGAGAGATTCTGCCCTGGTAGAAGGGGATATGTAAGCACATCTAAAATTCTATCAACTTCCAAAAGATATGGTTCAAATCTTTATGTTGTTTTTGCTCAAGGTGGACTAAGTTTACCTGCTAATTATGGGTGTAAAAATATTCATGATGCAGTTTTAAGAGAGATTGCTGTTCCAAGTGGTATAGATTGGAATAATGTAATTGGCGTAAGAGGATCAAAAAAAATTATTGATCAGCCTGGTGCGAATTATCTTCTTGGTCCAGTTTTTTTAAAAGAAGATTTTGTTGAAAACGATAGGAAAAACTTTTGGAAAATATTGAATATTATTGGCGGTAAACCACAATGTTATGATGAGGGAATTATTGAAAAGGTTGTTGATGTTTGTGAAAATGATTTGAAGAATGAAGGTAAAGAGTGGAGGCGATTAATTCTTAATGAGATTGATAGGTATCGATACAAGGCTATGGGTTTAAATGCTCAAGAGGTCGAAAGCTTAATCGAGATTGTATCAGAAGACGAATTGGTTGAAAGAATCGATTCTATATGTGGGGAAGTTTTTTATTATGCTACTGGTCTAGATTCCCCGGTTTCTAGGTGGTAGCAGAAGTGGTTATTCTTGTCGATATATAGGTTAAGCATGATTTACGCTGGTTTTAGACGATAATCTGAATAGAGGCAAGCATTTTAAATAGATCAAAAAATAATCATTTTTTTGAGTTTTGAGAGGTTATATCTTTATTTGGCTATTGTGGTTCTTGATATTCTGTTTAAAATAAGGCTAAATAAGAAATAAGGCTGGCGTAGCTCAGTTGGCAGAGCAGCTGATTTGTAATCAGCAGGTCGCGGGTTCGAATCCCATCGCCAGCTCCAATTAAAAAGGGGACAGTGTAACTGTACCCTTTTTAATTGGTGGAAGATTTGGAATGAGAACCCGCGAAGCGGAGTTCGACAAATTTGTCAGGATTGCCAAATTTCGCAACAGTGAGCGAAGCGAACTGGCCAGAGCGTTTTTAGCGAGGGCGAAGGTACAGGGTGTACCTGAGTAATCCCATCGCCAGCTGCATATTGACACCTTTGCATTAAGGAGAATAAATGAACCCCATAATTAAAACATCGGTGCTGATTTTTTTAAGCGCCTTATGCATATCTTGTTCTTTGGTTGAACGGATTGACACAACAGAGTTGCATAACAAAAAAACCAAGCAGGGACTAGCTATATTTAGAGCTATTTATTTTGAGGATGGTTCTGGTTTGACAGAGGATAGCCAGGTAAGTGTATGGGCATGGGGTTCTCGTAAAGTATATCAAATAAGTAGAGGGCCCTATTGGCGTCCCGTTATTAATGACAAAAAAATAGATCAAAAATTATTTATAGCTATACCAAGTGCCAAGTCATCACGCAAAAACATATTAAAACCAGAGTATTTTTATGATATTAGTATTCTGGCTGAAGGAGAATATGAGCTTTGGGGTGTGACGTTCAGAAACAAGTACGATAAAAATTCATCTTTTTCTATGAGCAATCCTAGCGATTATCATTTTCATATAACGGCTGGAGCAGTAAATTATATAGGAGATTTATATATATTATCGCCGACTATCAAAGAAAAAGGATGGCTTTCTCCTTCTAGTGAAAGGTATATTGAACACACCCCGCTCCAATGGCTTGTGCCTAAGAACAAGTACACCGGACAATATTTAATTGTTGATCGTCATCAAGAAGCACAAAACTTTGTAAAAAAATTCTATCCTGAAATTAACTTGCCATTTACTAAAAATATAATTAAGGATATATCCAATTAGTAGGTTGTAAGTTTGACAAATTTGGCAGGATTGCCAAATTTCGCAACAGTGAGCGAAGCGAGCTGGCCAGAGCGTTTTTAGCGAGGGCGAAGGTACAGGATGTACCTGAGTAATCCCATCGCCAGCTCTATAATATAATAAATGTGTTAAGACTTGATCCCTTTGTTTGTGAATGATACTTTATTTATAGCCTTACCGTTTTTGGTGCGCTCTCTGTATGTATTTATTACTAATAAAAGACTAACATAATCAACTGACAACAAATAAAGTGGAGGAAAAATGAAAAGCTTAAATTATATAGAATGCAACTGTGTAAGTGGAGGTGCTTTTTTACCTATTGGGACAGGACTGGGAGTTACATCGGGTATTTTAATAGTTGTCGGCGGTATTATTGCAGTAATGAGTAGAGTTAATATCCGTCCTTGTACTGAACGCGAGTGTTCCTGCTTAGGAGATAGCAATAATCCATCTTTGAATTGCACAAGTTCAATAAAAAAATCTTGTACATGTGGTCCTTCAGATAGCCCTGATAATCATTAAATGGGGTAGGGTTTTAGTTGCTTAATAATATTAATTAAATTAAAGAGGGGGGTTATGAAACGTTTTAAATCCTTAGATCATAACGAAATTCTTTTTGTTGTTGGTGGTTCGTCAGCACAAGAATGTTTACCAGGTTGTATTTTAAATGAGTGTACATGTTCAGACCTAGTCCAGGATAAAACCGGAATAAAAATTGGACTTGGTGCGGTGGGTGTTGGTTGCATAGGCCTAATTACCTCATTTGTATTATGCTGTATAGGCCATATAACTAGCAAAAAGAATAAAAGCGGAAAATATTATTTGTTAAAATAACCAAAAAAAAAGTAAGGGGTCAAGTCTCAACAACCGACAACGAACACCTCATAAGATCGCCTAACTATTTCTTATTCTAAGCATTATTCGTTGTAGTTGTCAGGACTTGACCCCATGAATTTAAAGCTCGCACTCGTTTCTAAAAATCCCAATTTTTTTCGCTTATATTGTAATGAAAGTGACTATAACTTTACAATAAAACCAGCAGAAAACACCAATGATTGTGTCAACAGGTGTTTTCGTCCTGGGTGTGAATGAAATTTTATGAACTTGTCCTGATAGTTGTTGGAGATGTTATGAATGATACTGCTGTGATCTTGAATGATATTGAGCTTGCGTGTATAGTGGGTGGTTATGGAGCACGTGGATTTTTAACAAATGAGCTTTTCTATATAACCGTAGGAATGGTTGTTTTTGCATATTATTCAGGATCTATAATATCTTATTTTTCTAAAAACGATATTGTTAGAGAAAAAAAAGAACAAGAAGAAATAGATAATGCCATTGGAAAAGTTTGTTTTTTAAAGGCTGAGGAATTATGTAAGTTTTCATGCGAGAAATCATAGGCTTTAAGTGATTAAGAATAAGGCATCAAATCTTGAAAGGATGTTGCAACAAAGGGATTAAGTCTTTACAAACGATGATGAACTCCTTATAAGAGCATTTAATTATTTCTGATTCTAAGCATTATTAGTTGTAGTTGTCATGATCTGATCCTATAAATATATAAGCTGGTAAAAGCACCAATATATCATTTATGCTTCGTCCTTCTAAAAATAAGGTAGGTTTGTCATCCAGTGAGCCACGCTATATGCTTTATTGATTTTGTTGGTAGTGTAAACTGCTATATTAATACATAAGCAGTGATAGTTATGGTGGTTGCGTAGAATAGGTAGGAGGATTTATGAAAATAAAACATATCTTTTTATTAGCTTCGGTTTTTTCGTTGTTTATAGGTTTGTTTAATGAGAGCGCGATTGCTTTTGCTTTGAAATGCGATGAAACCGTCTATTGTAATTATGAGGGGATGTATCAAGATATTGATAATGCTGATGAAGAATTTATGATGTTAATGGAGCCGCTAAGACCCTCAAATTTCCAAGATATATTTTCAGTGCTCTTATATATTGTTGGGTGTTCAAAACAAAATACCGCATGTATGAATGCACTAAAAAACCCTAGCTGTAAGGTGTTTTCATATACTCAAAGACTGGTGAACTTCTATGAAGATAATATGACAGATGTTAACGATGAAGAAGTAAGAATATTATTTAAAATATTAAGAGATGGGGAAGGTGAGATTTTTTTTAATACAAAGCCCATTTCTAATGAAGGGGTGTTATAAGTAAAGGAAACAGTGGTTTTGTGCATTATTGGTTGTATTTTTACATTGGGCTTTTTAGTGTTCCTGTTTTTGCATGTATACCTGAAAAAGACGTTCTCATTCAAACGTATTCAGACGACAAACATTATAATCAAGTTTGTTGGCTCGCATCTCATAAAGAAAGGGATCAAGTCTTTACAAGCGATAACGAACCCCTCATATGGCCACCTAACCTTTTCATATTCTAAGCATTGTTCGTTGTAGTTGTCAGGACTTGAAGTCATAACCTGCCTAGACTTGACGTTTAGCTTTATTTGCTTTACTGTATGGGTATATACCCATACAGTAATATTTTAAGAGACTTATAGATTATGCCCCCATTTGTTAAAAGAACCCGTTTTTGCCGTCGCTTTGATGGTGCTGATTATTTTAAGCCTAAAGGAGTTCCTCTAGCTGATTTAGAGGTTAATGAGTTGGTTCTAGATGAGCTTGAGGCGATTCATTTATGTGACTTCGATGAGCTAGAACAGAAAATCGCTGCTGAAAAAATGCAGATCTCTACCAGTACTTTACAAAGACTCCTTTATTCTGGGAGAAAAAAAATTGCAGATGCTCTTTATAGTTCTAAGGCGTTAAGAATTTTACGAGGTGATGATATTGCCGAATATAGCCTGCCTCGAGGATGCGGGAGAGGCAATGGTATGGGGCGAGGGCAATGTCGTCGATAATTAATTATTTATACAAGAGGCTTTATGAAAATATGTATAACTTCTAGTGGTGATAATCTTGAATCGCAAATAGATCCAAGGTTTGGGCGGTGCGCTTATTTTATTATTTGGGATGATGAAACTAATGCATTTGAAGCAATTGCCAATCCAAATATCGATGTTGGTTCTGGAGCTGGTATTCAATCAGCTCAATTAGTGATTGAGAAAAAAGTATCGATGGTGATTACGGGTGAGGTTGGTCCTAAAGCGGAAAAAGTCTTGAAAGAAGGGCGGTTGCAAATTATTACCGAAGCGAAAGGATTGGTAAAAGATATTGTAGAGAAATATGGAATGGGTAAAGTTTATAGCGAGTAGAAACAAGAATTTATTGTAATGGGAGATATGAAATGAAAAAAGATATTATTGAGTTAACTTTAGATAAGCAAAAGGTTGTATGTGGCGGGATTTTTGGGGGTAGAGGACAAGGGCAAGGATTGGGAGAAAGAAAAAGATCAGGTCGTGGAAGAGGACGTGGAGCAGGGCTGGGACAAGGTCAAGGGTTAGAGAAAAGACAGGGGCCAAGGCAAGGTTTAGGATTGGGTGGTTTTTGTGTATGTTCTAGGTGTGGTGAAAAAATTATCCATCAAAGAGGGGTCCCATGTTTCGATGTCCAATGTTCAACGTGCAACTTACCTATGGTAAGAGAATAAAACAATTGATCTTATTGAGGAATGAGTTAGGAATGGTGTCACTTTTATTTGAATTAACTAGAGATTTGTTTAAGAAGAAATTAAAAATTTATTGGACTTTATGATTATAGCTATTGCAAGCTGTAAAGGAGGGACAGGCAAAACTACTTTGGCAGTTAGTTTGGCTTTGTCCATAGGAAAAAATATTCAGCTTATAGATAGCGATGTTGAGGAACCGAATGATCATATTTTTATAAAGCCACAGATAAATAAAAAAGAAAATGTTTTGATTAAGGTGCCAAAAGTTGATTTAAATAAGTGTACATTTTGCGGAAAGTGTTCCAGTGTTTGTGCTTTCAATGCTATAGCTGTGACCCCATGTTCAGTGAATATTTTTCCTGAGCTTTGCCATAGTTGTGGGGCTTGTGAATATTTTTGTCCTACTAAGGCTATTTCTGAAGTTGATCAGGTTATTGGTGTTATTGAGATTGGTGCAAAAGAAGAGATAGACTTTATCCAGGGAAAGCTAGATGTAGGACAAGCTATGCCAACGCCTATAGTTAAGGCGTTAAAAAAATATATTGATCAGAGCAAGCACACAATTATCGATGCTCCACCAGGGAGTAGTTGTGCCATGGTCAATTCGGTAAATGATGCTGATTATTGTATTTTGGTAACTGAGCCAACTCCTTTTGGTTTAAATGATTTAATAATAGCTATAGAGGTTTTAAGAAAATTAAAAATCCCATTTGGAGTGGTTATTAATCGGAGTGATATAGGTGATAACAAGGTGGAGGAATATTGTCAAAATCAGGAGATAGAGATTTTAATGATGATCCCTTTTAGCAGAAGAATTGCTGAGGGATATTCCAGAGGTGAGCCGCTTATAGAAAGTTTCCTAGAGTACCGCGAAAAATTTAAGAATTTATTTATGATGTTAAAGGACAGATATGGCTAAACAGATCGTAATAGTAAGCGGTAAAGGAGGAACAGGTAAAACAGTTATTAGTGGTGCCTTTAGTACTATTGCAAAAAATAAAGTTATTGTTGATGCGGATGTTGATGCTGCAGATTTGTTTTTATTATTAAATCCTACGAACAGTAAAGTCACCAAATTTAGTGGTGGTAAAAAAGCCGTTATTGATTTGGGCAAATGTGTAAAGTGTGAAAAGTGCAAAAATAATTGTCATTTCGATGCTATTGATGAAGATTTTATTATCGATGAAATACAGTGTGAGGGTTGTGGGTTATGCGCCGGCATTTGTCTTTCTGGTGCAATAAGCATGATTCCTGTAGATTCAGGCGAGTGGTATATATCTGAAACAGTCTATGGGATTTTTGTTCACGCCAAGCTTGGAATTGCCGAAGAGAATTCAGGCAAGCTGGTTTCTCTTGTAAAACAGAAGGCTATTGAGATAGCTAAAGCCAATAAAAGTGATTGGATTATTATTGATGGTCCGCCCGGTATTGGTTGCCCGGCAATAGCTGCGCTTGGGCATACTGATTGTGTGGTGGTAGTAACAGAGCCAACTTTATCGGGATTTCATGATGCCAAAAGAGTTATAGAGCTTGCTAACCATTTTAAGCTATTAGTAAAAGTGATTATAAATAAATGTGACTTGAATCAATTAATAACAGAAGAGATTGAGAGGTATTGTATTGATAATCAAATAGAGGTTGTGGGTAAGATTAAATATGACGAAACTGTTATTCAGTCTATTGTTAATGGTCAAACATTAATGGATTATCAAGTTTTTGGGCAAAAAGATGTTTTATTAAATGCTTGGAATAAGATAGTAGCAGCAATTAATTAGTTGAGGTGGGATAGTTATGTCAAGAGATATAGAGATGATGACTAAAGAGGTGCCAATGAACTTTGGTCCTTTAAAGAGCGCAAATTTAAATGCGCGAATTACTGGTCCTTGTGGCGATACTATGGAGTTCTGGTTAAAGATGGATAAAGATAATATTGTTGAGGCTACTTTTACAACCGACGGTTGTGAGAGTTCGATTATATGTGGTAGTACTGCTGGTTATATGGTTCGAGGCATGTCTTTGGAAGATGCCAAAACGTTAAGTCAACAAGATGTTTTATCTGATATTGGTTATATGCCAGATCACTTTAAACATTGTGCTCTTTTAGCGGTAAATACCATTAAGAAGGCAATTGAAAACTATAGCGAGTAACATGGTTTAACAAACTTAAATACTGATTAATAAAAAATGAAGGAGAATTTATGATTATAGCTATCCCTGTCGATAACAATAAATTAGATCTGCACTTTGGTCATTGCAAAAAATTTGCTTTAATAACAATTGATTCTGAAAACAAAAAGATTTTGTCGCGAAAAGATACCGATGCTCCGCCGCACCAGCCAGGGTTGTTACCAGCATGGCTTGCTGAGCAAGGCGTTAATATGGTGATAGCTGGTGGTATGGGTCAAAGAGCTAAAGAATTGCTTGATAGTAACAACATAAAAGTTGTGGTGGGAGCTCCTCAAGAGTCGCCTGAGATTTTAATTGAAAGTTATCTAAAAGGGGTTTTAGAGTTGGGAGAAAATTGTTGTGACCATTGATGTAGCGAAAGATTTTGCAAAAAGTCATAAAAATTGCATGGTGTGTAGTCAAGGCAATAATTATTCATGGAAATTGAATTTTATTGATCATCAAGATGGCAAGACATATGCTAAATTCTTAGGAAATAACTCTTTTCAGGGATATGGTGGTATTTTGCATGGCGGGGTGATTTCTACGTTATTAGATGCAACCATGACTCATTGCCTGTTCCATAATGATGTTATTGCTCTTACAGGGGATTTGCGGGTTAGATTTTTGCATCAGATCCCCCATGATAGTATTATAGAATTACAAGCGTGGATAATTAAGGCTAAAAAAGGGTTTTATGTTTTAAAAGCAGAGGCTATTTGTGGTCATAAGGTCATGGCTTGGTCAGAAGCGAAATTTATGCCAACAAAGAAGGCGATGAGTTGATTGTTTGGTTTTTAAATGGTTTTATTCTAACATTAATTTCTTCACAGATTGCCAGGGAGACCAAGTGGCTATGTTATGCCATTAAAGTTTGGATTCAAAATCAAAATAAAACCGTTAGATTTTAGTAGTAACTTAAAATGTGTTTAAAGACTAAAACGGTAGAATAATAAAATGAAAAAACTATTTTCTGTTATCTTGAGGTTTCCATTAAAAGATAAAATAAAAATATTATTTGTTGGTTTGTTTTTTCTTATAGCTTTAATGGTAAGTATTTCCCTGGGTTATAATGCGATTAAGGTTTTAGCAGAAACCTCCCAGTTAGCTTACCCAACGGCAAGTACATTTCAGGGTATCAAAAAAAATCTTGGTATTCCAAAAGGGTTTTTAAAGAAGGAGTTAAACCTCTCATTGAATCTCTCTAATAAACAACTTTTGTCAAAAGAGTATGTTTTAAACGAAGCATCAAATTTTAAGCTTAAGCGTGCTCAGTTTCGTTATTATGCCCAAGATCTAAAAAAATCTCTTTTTTTTACTCTTTCTTTTTTTGGGCTGTTCATGCTGGTTTATGTTAGTTTGCGTAATAAAAATTCTTTAACGCCATCTCTAAAGCTGAGGATGGGTCGTTTTTACGTTCCAGCTTTGCTATTCTCAGTATTGATTGGTGGTTTTGTTTTAGGGAAATCTCCTAACCCGATGGAAGCTTTGGTAAAAGGGATTAAAGTAATTGGTGGATTTTATCCAGGTTCCTTTAACAGCATCGCCATTTTGATTTTATTTATTATTGCTTCTGTTATTGGTAATAAGATTATTTGTGGCTGGGCTTGCCCTTTTGGTGCTTTACAAGAGCTTTTATTTATTTTTTCATCAAAAATAAAAAAATATACTTTACCTTTTTATTTAACAAATTCAATTAGAGGTCTAATATTTTTATTTTCATTGTTTGTTTTATTTGGCTTGATTGGAAGTAGTGCCGGATTTATGATTTATCATAATATCAACCCATTTAATGTTTTTGTTCCATATTTTAAGCCAGTGATTATTTTGTTTTCTATTTTAATTTTTTTAGTAGCGAGTCTATTTTTCTATCGTCCTTTTTGCCAATTTGTTTGTCCTTTCGGTCTTGTGTCATGGATTTTAGAGAGAGTGTCAATTTTTAAGATTAGAATTGATCGTGATAAATGTGTTAAATGCAAAGCGTGCTATAAATCTTGTCCAACTGGGGCTATAAAAAGCAAAGTGGTGAACGATAGGATTCCAAAAGAGTGTTTTAGTTGTGGAAGATGCTTGGATAAGTGCCCCATGCAAGCAATCCATTACGAATAGATAGGTCACGTGATAGATTTAACTAAACTTGGCGTGCTTGAGACTTGATCTTATAAGAGACCCTGTAAAATTATTGCATTAAATAAACAACCACTGTTCCCCAAACCGTAAGAAGTACATTGCCAAAAGCGTAGGGTACAGTATAACCAAGAGTTGGGATATGGCTGTCTGCTTCTTCTTTTACAGCATTTAAGGCCGCGGTGATAGTGCCTGCGCCAGTTAATGCTCCGAGCAATAATGCTGGATTTATTTTAAGTATATATCTTCCAAAAAATATTCCCAATACCATTGGGGTGAGAGTTAAAATCATTCCAGCAAAAAATAAAGTTGATCCAGATGTTTGCAATGCGTGTAGTGCTTTTGGAGCGGCGGCTAGACCTATACAAACTATAAAAAGATTCAGACCTAGGTCTGTTAAAAGCCATTGCGCTCCTGAAGTGATCACTCCAAAAGTAGGGTGATGGGATCGTAGCCAACCACAAATTAGTCCGGCAACTAAAACTCCGCCACCAATTCCTAGAGTAATTGGTATATATCCAATGCGAAATGAAAGTAGACCTAATAAAGTACCGATTGCACAGCCGATTCCAATTAAACTCAAATCGGAAATATTTCTTTGCCGTTGGGGATAACCAAGATAGTTCGCCATGGTTTCAACATCTTTTGGCGTGCCAATTATGTCTAACTCGTCACATTTTTTGACAATAGTGTTTTTGTTTAGAGGGATTTCATGTCCCTGTCTTGATAGGGCTTTTAAAAAACAGTTGCTACTATGATGTTCGCTTAATTCTCCAAGAGTTTTGCCAATAATTTCTTTATTTAATATACATACCTTTAAAGATTCTCCAATTAAATGCTCAAGATCTTTGTCATAAACCTCAGGGCCAATAATCTCTTCAGCTTGGAGAAACTCTCCAGCTTTAGCTGCTACAGCTATTAAATCATTTTGTTGAATTTTTTCGGTTAAGTATGAATCTAATATTTTATCATTACGTTTGATACCATTAATCCTCACTTCTGTTTTGAATAATGCCACAATTTGATTTGCAAAAGTACCCAATAACCTAGGATTCTTGACTAAATATACACGTAAGCCAGGTCGTTTATTCCATAGAAACAATTCAGGTTGTAGTTCTTCTTCATCGCTGCCTGACATCTCTCGTTCAATTTTGGCGCTTTCGGCTTTTAAATCAAATCGCATGATATATGGCGCTAGCTTAAAGAAAACAACCAAACCTGCAGTACCAAAAACGTAAGTGATCGCATAAGCTACAGCCATATCACTGCTAAGCAGGGTTTTTGTTTCAGGAGTTATAGCCAGGTTTTTTATTGCTTCTCCAGCGGTGCCAAGAATGGTTGATTGGGTCATTGCTCCGCCAAGCAATCCCGCTGTAGTGCCAGGATCAAAGTGAAATAGTTTCCCTAATAAAACAGCCGTAACTAAGCCAACTATTGCAACAAAAAAAGAAAGAATAATATATTTTATTCCCTCTTTTTTAATCCCACTAAAAAATTCTGGGCCCACTTTATAGCCAATACAAAATATAAACAGAGCAAACATGATAGCCTCAAGAAGAGGCGAAACAGCGATCTCCATTTGTCCAAAAACCAAAGCTACTAGCAGTACACCAGCAGTTGATCCGAGATTAAATCCAAAAAATTTTATTCTGCCAACTGAATAACCTATAGCAATAGATAGGAAAATTACAATTTGTGGATATGTGCGAAATAGATCAACGATAGCTGTCATAATTATTTCCTTAATTTCCAGTTTTGATAATATTCTTCTAAAAGTTCGCTGATTCCTTGGCCAATTGTAACATAAGCTTCGTCGGATAGATTTGCTAGAGAAACCCTAACCGACATGTTAGGCGCATCAAAGCCGCCGCCATCCATTAATACAATTGATTTTTCTTCGGCCAAACGAACCACAAAATCAATAGGTTCAAATTGCTCAACTAAATACTTGGCAAATTCTTCCCCGTGGCGCTCATGGGCTAATTTAGGAACATCAATGGTAGCATAATAATGAGCACAGATTTGCTCGTTATCTGGCAGGGTAACTCCTAAAGCTTTATATAGCATTTCATGGCGTTTTGTAACGATTGCTTGGGCATTTTGTTTATAGGAGTTTTGTTTGTCGATTAAACAAAATAAAGCAAAAAATACCATCATTACTTGCTGTGGTGTTGAAAGCCCAGCAGTATGATGCAAAGCTACTAAACGACTATCTGCTACTAATCTATCGATGAATTTCATTTTATCTGGATCAATAGTCGTGGTGCTGTAACGTTTATGTAGTTCGGCACGATCTTTTTCTGGGAGTTGTGCAATTTTATCATCGAAAATATTTTGTTCGCATATGCCAATAACACCTAAGCGCCAACCAGTTGCACCGAAGTATTTAGAAAATGAATAAACTAAAATAGTGTTGTGTGGTGCTATATCAATCAACGACTTAAAGCCATTCACAAAAGTTCCATAAACATCATCAGTTAATAAAATTAGATCTGGTCTTTTGGTTTTAATTAGCTCAGCAATTTTATCCAAAGAACTTTGTTGCATGCTTACTGAAGTGGGATTAGACGGATTGACTAGAAAAAATGCTTTGATACTTGGATCGGAAAGTTTTTCAATTTCTGATTCAGGGTATTGCCAATTAGAATTTTCATCTTGTGATATATTAATTTCAACAAACTCAAAATCATTTAATAGAGGTATTTCTAGATAAGGTGTAAAGATAGGTGTTCCTAAAGCGATCTTATCCCCTTTGTGTAATAACTTATTTTCCATTAATGAATTAAAAATGTAGTCCATCGCTGCAGTACCGCCCTCGGTGGCAAAAAGATCAAGAGTGGCTGGTAATGATTCGTTCGCGCACATTTCTTGTTTGAGGTATTTTTGTACTATTTTCTCGGAATAATTGAGCATTCGGTCAGGTTCTGGATAATGATCTCCACAAATAGCGTCAACCATTTCATAGATAAATTCGTCCATGGGATACTTCAATTCGTTTTCAACATAAGAAAAAATTTTATGCAAGGTTTCTGCGCCACTATTTTTTGAGTTTTTTGTTAAAAAACTTTGAAACCGTTGCCAAGAGCCGTCTTTTTTTGGTGATTTGCCAAATCCGGGGCGGATAGGATCTAGTGCAGCTTCTTCCATGGCAAAATGCCCAAAAAGAAAAAAGGCATTTCGTGGTTCTAGTGCAAGCCAGTTTGGGTTGCCACGACCAGCGTTTAGCATTATGCGTTCGCTAGTGCTTGTTGATATTTGGATTAATTTGTTTTTAAGTTCGAAGGGGCTGAGTGTTTCGTAACGTTTTTCTTCAGATGGTTTCATGATTTTATTTCCTTGGATTAAGTTATAGTATAAATAAACTTTTATGACTCTTCCTAAACATATAAAGCTTACTTTTAATAAGGGTATATGTCAAAGCAAACAATGCTTCTATGGGATGGATGCATATCTTAAAGACTAAAATTTTAAAGATTTTCTTGGGGTAACTGATTAATTGATTTATTAAAAAAGATAGTAGTCAGATATTTTTGCTGATTTTAGTTTTGCCCATCCTTGTTCATCCTGGGAACGAGGCTTAAATGAAAATATGAATGGCCTAGTCAGGTAATATCTGAAGAAGGGAAGTGATTTAAGTGTTTTTACTGATGCTGATCTTTCTGTTATAATGAAAAAATTAAACAGCAGGCCAAGAAAATCATTAGGATTTGCTGCTCCAGATGAGGTCTTTAATATGGAATAATGGTGATCTGTCAATTTACGTAAATATGCAAAATCAAATGTCAAGAAAGATGGGTTTTCTCGAAAAAATCAATTCTATTATCCATGATGAGAGAATGGGATCTAATTCTATTGCGGGAAGAGTCAAGATAAAAAGCATGATAGAATTTCCTGAATTTAAAATTGCATGGGAAATTTTATTTAAACGCCATCCATTATTACGTGCAACAAGAAGAGAAGAAGGTAATGATTATTTTTTTGATTTTAATGCGGAGTTTTCTAATATTCTGATTAAACATATCAAGACTGAAGATTCCGATAAAATTGAGCAGGAATATAGTCGAGATATTATAAAGCCATTTAATGTTAGATCTTATCTTTGGCGAGCTACTTTAATTACCACAAGAGAGGAACAATGTTCATATGTTATTTTTGGAGCAACACATGCGATTTGTGATGCAGGATCTATCAGCCAATTACTTGGAGAACTATTACGAATTATTTTGGAATTAAGAAAGGGAGATAGTCCTGATACTGCATCATATCCTGTTCCGCCTGCAATTGATGAAATCTTTGACAAAGAAAAGTTTTCGCCACCTAAAGAACCAATGAAACCGCCAGTTACTAACTTATCATTCGAAGATAATGCATCTCTTGATGCTATTTGTTCTAAAAATTTGTTGCGTGCCATAGAACCCTCAGATCTTACAAAATTACTAGAAAATTGTCGCGCGAATCAGACAACCATTACTGGAGCTCTGGTAGCTGCACTTACATTTGCAGTTTTTGAGATACAGCAGCAGGATAATAAAAAAGATGGGCTAGATATAGCGCTGGCTGTTAGTTTACGCCCATATACAAAAAAAGAACCTTCTGACCGAGATCTCACCGATTGTGCTCATGGATTTTTATTTCATCTTGATCTAAAAACGCATGATGATTTTTGGGAATTGGCAAAACAAGCGAGAAACAAATATAGTCAGCATATTTCTGAGTATCAATTACCCTCGGCTGACAATCATGATTTTTTTAATAATTTTAAGAAAATGTTAGCAGAAAAATTTAAGCAAAAGAAATTCAATATTCCGTACAACGTTAGCAATATCGGTGTAGTAGACTCTGCCTTTAAAGGATGTAAGGGTTTTGATGTTGAATCTTATTACTTCACCATTAGAAACAATACCTTTATTGGCATGTTTCTTTGTGTAACAGCGGTTAGCAACAAATTGTGTCTCAATTTTAATTTTTCCTTTCCAGCAATGAGCACAAAAACAGCGACACAGTTGGCAAACTTAACGATGAAACATTTATCAGAGAATATTTGAAAAACGGTTGGACTAATAAATGATGTTAGCAAGCATTGAAAGGGGATCGCCAAACGCTGGTTAAATTTTTTTAACCAGCGTAATCAGCGTGTAAGGTTATTCAGATTTATTCTCCTTATTTATCTTATTTTTCATCATAGAGTTAGGCATTTGTTTAGATTGCTTCATTTGCGGTTGGATCTGCATTTCCTTATTCTTCATCATTTGTCCGCCCATCATCTGACCTAGCATCATTGGGCGTTGCATCATCATGGGATGAGGTTGGTTGAAATAACCATCTTGCCAGTATTTTACTGCATAGTAAGTTGAGCACGCTATGTTGAGTGCCGAAGCAATTATAATAATATATCCAATTAATTTGGCTAAAAAAGCATCGATACCATTATAGGCCTTTGACCAGATTAATATTGCTGCGCCTAAAGCTAAGGCAATTAGTGCTGTTGAAAAAGCCAGATGAAAATTAAACATTAACATATTGAACCTCCATTTTATTAATAATAAAATATCAACCAGTAAAAGATTGTTTTTTTAACAGTTGGGCGTTAAAAGCTACAATAACAGTGCTTAATGTCATGAGGATGGCGCCAACAGCAGGGCTTAGAATAATTCCATAATGATATAAAACGCCTGCGGCCAATGGGATGGTAGCTACATTATATCCAGTAGCCCACATCAGATTCTGTGCTATCTTGCGATAAGTTGCTTTGCCAAAGAGGATTAGCGCTGCTATATCCTTAAGATTGCTTTCAACGAGAATTATATCTGCAGTTTCAGCTGCAATATCGGTTCCAGATCCAATGGCAATACCTATGTCTGCCTGAGCTAAGGCGGGAGCATCGTTTATGCCATCCCCTGTCATTGCCACAAATTCCCCTTGATCTTGCAGCTCTTTAATAATCTCTAATTTTTGATGCGGTAAGATCTCAGCATAAAATCTATCGATACCTAATTTATCGCTAACATCCTTAGCAACCTCTTTATTATCCCCTGTAAGCATGATGGTTTTAATTTTATTTTTTTTAAATATTTTAATTGCCTCGAAACTTTCTTTGCGTATTTCGTCAGCTAAGGCGATAAAGCCAACAACTTTATCATTTGCCAAAACGATAGCTACGGTTTCAGTAATATTATTTATGTTGGCAAAAGTAATTTTATGTTTAGTCAAGTACCCCGGGCTAACAACTTTGATGTTTTTGTCATCAATATTTGCGGTTATTCCTTGACCAGTGATTGCTTGAAAGTTTGTTACTGTTTCAAGGGTAAGTTTTTTTTCTTTTGCCATCCGAACTATTCCAGTAGCTATGGGATGTTCTGAGTTTTGTTCTAAACTCGCTGCGATTTTTAATACATCTTCTTTAGAATAATT